>NZ_BCQA01000002.1:372500-494138 GCF_001748145.1 Bosea sp. BIWAKO-01 | reverse complement strand
TCCCTGTATCCGAGCGATGAGTGGGGCCGCACGGTGTTGTAGTGCTTTCGCCAGCTTTCGATGACGGCTTTTGCCTCGGCGAGGCTGTAGAAGATCTCGCCGTTGAGGAGCTCGTCGCGAAGCTTGGAGTTGAAGCTCTCGCAATAGCCGTTCTCCCAAGGCGAGCCTGGCTCGATGAAGGCCGTCTTCGCGCCGACCGCTGTGATCCACTCCCGCACCGCTTTGGCGGCGAACTCGGGACCATTGTCCGAACGAACATTCCCCGGCACGCCGCGCAGGACGAAGAGGTCCGACAAGACGTCAATGACATCGGTGGACTTGAGCTTCCGGTCTATCCGGATCGCGATGCATTCCCGGGTAAACTCGTCGATCACGTTCAACATGCGGAACTTGCGGCCATCGTGGGTGCGATCCTCCACAAAGTCGTAGGACCAGACATGGTTGGGACACTCCGGTCGTAGCCGAACGCAGGATCCATCGTTCAACCATAAGCGGCCCTTCTTCGGTTGCTTTGCAGGGACCTTGAGCCCTTCGCGCCGCCAGATCCTCTCGACACGTTTGACGTTCACGGCCCAGCCTGACGAACGCAGCATCGCTGCGATCCGGCGATAGCCATAGCGGCCATACTGGGTCGCAAGCTCGACGATGTCGGCTGTCAGCGCTGCCTCGTCGCTCCGTCCCACCGGCACCCTGCGTTGCGTAGACCGATGCTGCCCCAGGACCCGGCACGCCAGCCGCTCCGACACGCCAAACTTCATGATGGCGTGGTCGATGCAGCGTCGGCGGCGGGAGGGGCTCAGAAGTTTCCCGAGGCAGCCTCCTTGAGAATGAGCTTCTCAAGCGTCAGATCCGAGACAGCCTTCCGTAGCCGCTCGTTTTCCTTCTCCAGATCCTTGAGCCGTTTCACCTGGTCGGACTTCAGGCCGCCAAACTCCTTGCGCCAACGGTAATAGGTGAACGCCGTCACACTGATCGTTCGGATCGCTTCCGCGACTGGGCGCCCCTGGGACAACAGCACGTCGACCTGACGTAGCTTCGCGACGATCTCTTCAGGCTTATGTTTCTTCTGCGGCATCACGGGCATCCTCCAAAGGCTCGAAAGCCTACTTCAGGGAGGGCCACTTTTCAGGGGGCAGACCACAGACGAGGAATGGGACGCGAGCAAGGATGGTGCGCTAATCGATTTTTGCCGATACGGAAGGGCTCAGCCCGATCAGGACAGAGCCGGAATGGACCGAATGCTTTTGCGAGCCGCCTTAGTAGGGCTGGTTTCTGAGTTTCGGGCGCGCGAGGCCTGAACCATGCATATGACTTGATCAGTTGCCTCTGCCGGCATCGAGCATGGGGGGAGCTTGGATCTCCGGGATATTTGTCAGATCACCAGTCCGGTCTGCGATCCAGCCAACGAGCAAAAGTGGCCCAAAGCAGAAGGTCTGGTTCAATAGGGGCGAGTGATCGCCGAGGGGCCACTGAGACATTTTAGTGCCTCAACAACTGTTGGCCCAGGAGGCGAATTTTCGGAAAGTTGCTGCGTGCGCTGTGACGTTGCCCCTCGAGCTCAATCAAAACCTTCAACTTCATCGGCTTCGTCGTCATGCAACAGTTTTGCGAGCAGGACGTACCGGTTCAGGGAGGCCATGCTGATATCGCGCAGGCATCTCTCCTTAAGCTTGAGAGCTTCTGCTCGGACGACTGCGCGCAGTTCTGGTGAATGGATACGGAACTGTTCGCTTTCCTCCAGCATGCAGTGAAGAGTGCGGTCCCATGGGGCGCATGTTTTGGATTGAAATGTTTTCGGCCCGACAGCATCGACGGCCATTGCATTTATGCACGACACGAAGATCGAGCCCCCAACCATCGCTATAATAATTCGCATGAGCCGATACCTCACAAGCGGATCTGGTCTTGTTTGTATGCAGTGCTGTAGATTTTGATCAAACGCATGGTATTTATTGGTAGTAGTATCATGTGAAGCATGTAAATAGGATGTATATTTTATATTAATGCTATAGAAAGCAAAAATATTGCAAAGGCGGCTATGTATCTTGTTGCGCTAACGCCTTGAATTGTCGCGTCGATATTTGATACATTCACAATGGCTTTTTACTTCATTGCTGGAGCAATGACATTTTATGGTCCGCAAACTGGGACGTTTGGAAGGTACTGAACGTGACCTGAGACCCTTTTTTCCTCCGAACTGAGGGAGAGTCCTGGGTTTCATTTCTGGTCTTAGGCGGCCTGTTTTTCCAGCGTGGATTTGTGGGCGAATTCGGCGGGCGTTATGTTGCCGAGGGCCGAATGGGGGCGATGTCGATTGTAATCCTCCTTCCATAAGGTGATGGCGCTGCGAGCCTCGGCGAGCGTCGAGAACAGCGTGTCGTTGAGACACTCGTCCCGGAAGCGCCCGTTGAAGCTCTCGACGAAGGCGTTCTGCGTCGGCTTGCCGGGGGCGGTGTAGTGCCACTCGACACCGGTCTCTTGGCACCAGCGCAGGATCGCCATCGAGGTGAGCTCGGTGCCGTTGTCGGAAACGACCGTCTCCGGCTGGCCGCGCAGACGGATGACGCCATCCAGTTCCCGAACCACGCGTAGGCCCGAGAGCGAGGTGTCGGCGACGAGCGCCAGGCACTCGCGTGTGTAGTCGTCAACGATGGCGAGCACCCGGAAGCGGCGGCCGTCGGTGATCGTGTCGGAGAGAAAATCGAGGCTCCAGCGCGCATTGGCCCGATCAGGCACGAGCATGGGCCTGCGCGTGCCCAGCGCTCGTTTGCGGCCGCCGCGTCGGCGCACCTGCAGCTTCTCCTCGCGATAAAGCCGCCGCAGCTTCTTCTGGTTCATCACGATGCCCTGACGGTCCAGCATGATGTGGATCCTGCGATAGCCGAACCGCCGGCGCTCTGCCGCCACGGTCTTCATCGCCTCGCGCAACAGAGCATCGTCGGGACGGCTGCTCGTGTAGCGCACCGTCGAGCGGTCGATCTTCAAGGCCAGGCACGCCCGACGCTGGCTCACCGCATGCACCGTGCAGGCATGAGCCACCGCCTTCCGCTTCGCATCGGGCGTCACCATTTTTTTGCGGCGACATCCTTCAGGATCGCGTTGTCGAGCAACTGCTCGGCCAGCAGCTTCTTCAGGCGGGTATTCTCGTCCTCGAGGGTCTTCAGTCGGCGCGCGTCCGACACGTCCATCCCGCCATACTTCGCCTTGAACTTATAGAAGGTCGCCGAGGAGATGCCGTGCTTGCGGCAGACATCCCCCGTCGCCGCTCCGGCCTCCTGCTCCTTCAACATCCCGATGATCTGCTCTTCCGTGAATCGTGAGAGGCGCATCGTCCGTCTCCTTGAGCGACGGACTCTACTCAAATCTGGAGGAGGATCAGGGTCTCAGGTCAAACGCTAAATTCGTGTTGCGCTGCACATTTCGTTGCGGGATCTGTCTCGACACCGCTCATTGTGTTTCGGATGTTGAGTTATTGTGTTTCGGATGTTGAGATAAAGGTTGCCGAGCGAGGGATTCAGATGGCCACGCCGACAATTGATATGGATCGCTTGGCGATGTTCGACCTCGTCAGAACGAAAGATCCGGGTGACATCAGCGGGAAGACGCAGGTAACGGAGCGCAGCGTTAAGTCCAGCCGCGTCTTCACGTATCAACTGCAGGATCGCACGTTATGGGGAACGCGGTTCGATCGGCCAATTTTCACTTTGGCGACACGCTGCTCAGGTTCGATCCTGGCGAGCTACGCTGACAACAGCTTCGCAATGGACGTTTCCGTCGATGGCGACGATGGCGAGCTCTATTGTTTCACGTCGATTCTGAGCGGCCATGCGACCTTGCACAGGCCCATGGTCGGCCACGGTTGCGGCCTCGCCTGGAGGCCTGGCCCGGGTACGACGCTATCCGTGAGCGACAGCAACGCGCGAACAAACGTCTTCTTGAAAGTGAGCGAGATGGAAGGCGCACTTGAACACTTGCTCGACGAGCATCTACGTCAGCCGCTTAATTTCGAACCAACGCTTGACTGGAACACCGGGCCGGCGGCGAGCCTCAAGCGTCATCTCGACTTTGTCATAGAGGAGTTTCAGCGAGCGGATGGCATCTTCGCGAACGCCGTTGGGCTCGCATCCCTGACCGATTTGCTCATCTCGCTCGCGCTCCGTGGCGCGCCGCATAATCACAGTGGTCGGCTCGCGATCACCGCTACAAGCGCAGTCCCGGCATATATCCGGCGAGCGGAAGAATTTATGCGTGCCCATGGCACAGAGCCGATCCGCATGGGGCAGGTTGCGGCTGCCGCCGGATGCAGCCGGCGAACGCTTGAGGCCGTGTTCAATCGTTTTCGCGACCAGACGCCGTTAGCCGCTCTCCATCGTATTCGACTCGACCTGGTAAGAGATGAACTGGCCAACCGCTCGACTGAGGCGGTTGTCAGCGAAGTTGCCCGCCGACACGGCTTCACGAATTTGGCGCGGTTTGCGACCGCATATCGCCGCCGGTTTGGTGAGGCCCCCAAAGAGACCGCTCGGCATACGCTCAAAGGGCGGTGGCGGCCGGGCTAGGCGGCGGTTTGCGTGGTCACTTCGGTGCTTTCCTACGTCCGTTCTGAGGTAATGGCCTAACGTCGGCAGTTTGGCGCGAGCCAGCCTAACTGGGACGCCGAGATCAACTTCCGCTTCCCACCCAACCCAGCCGATGCGCGACATGATCGCCAGCCGTCAGCCGTGCGCCAGCAGCCGACTCTGGCTCGGCGCTGAGAAGCGGACATTCGGGATAGGCTTGCTCAGCCCCCGGTCCCGCCCCCGAACTGGACGCAGAGCAGGCGCTTCTGAGCTGGCGATCCAGGCGCCGGCCATGCTGGAGTTCAGCAGATGCGCCCCCGCCGAAGCCGGCGTGATGCGAGCACCCCTCGCCAATCCCTGTCCCGAAGTGTTTTACCAGGTGACCTTGATTCCGAGCCTCCCGTCATAGGCGTGGGAGCGTCCATTGATGCCGATCGAATAGCCAGCCGACGCGTAGAGCGAGGTCGCCTTCGTGATCTGGGCATCGACACCCGCCTTGACCTCGGCCCAGGCGCCGCCAAGGTCGGAGCGGAACGGAATGAAACCGGTCGCTGACGAGAACGAGGTCTTTGGGTTGCCCAGGAACTCGTTCCAGAGGCTGGCCTTCAGCCAGGCTGTCATGAGCCGCGGGCGCGTCCCTGGCGCGGCGTCGTCCAGCGTCCAGCTCTTGGCGAGGCGCGCACCCAGGCGACCGGCAAGCGAGTCGACGTCGCTGAAGCGCACCAGAGCCGCACTATCCTGGGCGGAGCCGTTTGCTAGCGTCTGGTAGATCAGCTGGGCTTGGGGCTCGATGATCCAGCCTTGGCCAAGCGCAATCGGATAGCCGCCTTCGAGCGATGCGGCGAAGCCAAAAGCTTCGCGCTGCAGCGTGAGGAGGCGCTTCGAATCCGCCTCGGCATCGAACCAGGTGCCCTGGACGACGCCGTCGAGATACCAGCCCGACGGGCCGAAATGCGTCCAATACGCTCCGAGCGAGTAGCCATCGATCGTGTTGGTACCGGCCTTGATGCCGCTGAAGTGCGTGACATCGCCCTGGATCCTGCCGATCGCAGCGTAGAGTCCCGCATGGTCTCGGCTGCCATCCGCGTTGAAGTTGCGGTAGAGATCGAGACCCGCCTGCAGAGCGTAGATGTCGTAGTCAAAATTCGGCCCGTTGCGGAAAATGCCGCCGGGCCCGCCGTCGTGATTGCCATGGGTGCCGATGATACGGCCCCATCCAGCCGGTGCAAAGGAACGGCGGGCGGCGACTTCGCTGGCCGGCAACTGCACGGTGGTGGTGCAACGAAAATTCATCTCGGGGTTCTTGCACCAGATGGTGCGCTCTTCGGTCACCGCAGGCGCCGCGAGTGGGTGCAACTCGCCGACCCGCTCGTGCAGGCTATCGATCAAGGTGCGGCCATAGAGCAGGGCCATCGACGGCAGCGCAGCGTAGAGCGACACTTCGCGGCGATAGTTCGGAATACCCGAGTTCGGAGGGGTTGGACTGGGTGTCGGATCGGGTCCCGGTGGTACGGGGACAAAATCCGAGCGCAGATACCAGTTCTGCACCCCTGTCGCGTCGACGCTGCCGCGAAACAGCGCGTACTCATAGGGCCCTGCCACCACCGGCCCGCCGAGCGCGAATGTGCCAGGCTGGGTGCTGCCGCCAGCGGGCGTGGCCACGACCAGGATGCCGTTGCTCGGGGTGAGCGCACCGCTGCCGCCGGCGTTTCGCACGACGATGCTGGTGGGTCCACCCGCGCCGACGCTGGTCTGATCGACCACGAGGACGTCAGACTGCGAAGGCAAGCCGTCGTTGAGCACCGAATCCAGCCGAAGCGAGCCGCCGTTTGAGACAAAGGTGCCGCCTCCGAAGCTGCCGGCTGAGCGCGCGCCGGTAATCACCAGGACGTCGCCAGCGACAGGGTTGGCCTGAAGGTCGATCACCCCGCTGTTGATGAAGCTGGCGGCTCCCACGATTTGTCCCTGAACTGGGCCAGACAACGCCATGGCGTTCAGCGCATTCGCCTGCGGCAGGAATTGCCCGCTTGCGTCGAGAACGCTTGCCTGAGGCGAGCCCGGCAGTGCCAGCGTTCCGGTATTGACAAAAGTGTTGTTGGGACCCTCGCCGAGGTCTGCAATCGCCACCCGCAGCGTATCCCGTACGCCGTCTCCATTCGTATCGGCGAAATGCCTCAGGTTGAACGCGCCATTGTTGAGAACGCTGTTGTCGCCGCCTGTGAATTGCACGAAGCCGGTGATGAGACCGTTGTTGGTGACCTGCGGATCGCCGGCAATCGCGCGGTCGGACCATGCGCCGATGCTGCCGTTGTTGGTCAAGGTCGAGCCGCCGGGCGAATTCAGAAAAATACCGGCGGCCTGTAGACCGTAGGTCGGGCCGATGCTGGTAAGATCAGTCTGCCAACCCCCCATCACCGATCCGGCCAGAACGTTGACCGTCACGCCGCCACTGCCGCTGGTCGCGCTGATCCCGGTGCCGAACTCCCCCTGGGCGAGCACATCCTTGCTCGTATTGACTAGCACCGAGCCAGTTATCGCGGTCGGTACCGGATTTATCGGTTGGATGTCAGTGAGTAATCCAGGGCTTCTACGGAGTATCGTGCCGCTGCTGTCGGCGAGGATGCCGACTGCGTTGGAGCCGTTCGTCGTGTTGATCGGCCCGGAGGAATTCACCATTATGCTACCGCTGCCAGAAAGGGCTGTGATGCCGGAGCCGTTCCCGCCAAAGGTTGTAATGCCCGGGCCGGTATAGGTCACATCGATTTGCGCAGCTGCACCGTTTAGGGCGCGAATACCGGCCGGTAGATTAGCGGAATCGGTGGTCAACGGTCCGGAACTCGTGATTGCCGATGCCACGTTCGCAGTTAACTTGTCGGTGGCTGCGCTCGAACTTGAAAAGACATAGACCCCGGGGCCCCCAAATTGCGTGCCGCTCACATTGATGACGGTGCCGGCCGCGGTGGTGACCGTAGCCGAACCGCTGCTGCCACCAACCCACGCGAGGATGCCTCGGGGCCGAGCTGCGTCAACGTTGATCGTGCCGCTATTGTATGTCACGGACGCATCGCCGGCCGCACTGGCTACCAGTAACGTGTCACCCGAATGAGCGAGCAAGCCGTACTGGCTGGGCCCGACACCAGTGCCCGCGACGACGTTGACATCTCCCGAAGCCACGACGATGGCGTTGCCAATGCCGCGGTTGTCCGCCTGTATGCCGCCCGATTCAAGTCCGCTTGAGGTGAGGCGCTGACCGCTCCAGTTTACGCTCGCCACATGAGGAGACCCCGTTAGGTTTGGCATTGCGAACGCCAATATCGCCCAGTCGCTTGCGGTGCCGTTCACATCAATCGTGGTGTTCGTTGCCGTAATTATGGCGTCGCCGCTCGATTGTATTCGCAAACCGGTGTTGTTGTTGCTAAGCGGATTGGCGACATTGGCGATGGTTACATCATTCGCAGTGATGGTGATGTTAGCACTGCCCAGGGTCACGCCAGTGGTGTTAGCGGCGTTGACGGCGTTGACGCCGCCCGGGCCGGGCGGGATGACGACATTGACACCCGGCAGAAGCGTGAGGTTGATGGGGGCGTTAGTACCAACGCCGTCGGCATTGATGCCGCTAGGATAGGGGTTGCCACCCGGCGTACAGGTCGTGTTGTCGAGGAGACCCGCGCACTGCGCCAGCGCCGGCTCCGCCACGCTTAAGGTCAAGGGCGTAAGTGCGGACGCCGCCATAAGCAAAAGCTTTCGACGTCCAGCGCCGACGCTTCGCAAGATGCAGGGAGGTCGAATCGCGGCATCGCAAGTCATGCAGCCTCCACATCTCAAGTCGCGCGCCTAATAGGCCCGCTCTCACCTATGTGGCGACTTCGAATCGCAAAGTGGCAACTCCGAGTCGCGCACCAAGAGAAGAGTTCGAGAGTCGATAATTTTTGTCAAACGGCATCTACTTGCTCCGACAAGAATTCCGCGCCGTGTTGCAGAGATACTGCTGGGGGCATGCCCATCCGCCCTGGCCGTCGGAGGCGTGGGACGCCGTTGATTGGCGCGCTCGCTTGGCAAGCACGCTTGCCTTCGATGCTGGCGAGATAGGCGCGCAGTTCCCGTTCGGGCCCACGCCAGGAGGCGATGCCCTTGCCCTGGAGTTCGGGGGCTTCCTTCCATCCTTCGGGATCAGGAACCGGCTGTGGATCTCGGCTGCCCGTCGCGTCTGCTTGGTAAAGCCCTGCACCACGTTGGATTGGCGGTTGCGGCATTCCAGCGAGCCGTTCGCCTTCAGCCGCGCCCATTCATGCTTGGCGAGTTCCAGCCGGTGATCGACGAATTTCCGGCGTGTCGAGATCGTGCCGAAGATCTCGCCCAGACTTCGAAGCCTGCATCGCTGCCCCCTACGCGGTTGTCGCAATCAGCCTTCACGTCCAATGTGTCTAGCGAAGAGCATGGAGACGATATGATTCTGTTCGAACAGCTCGCTTCCCGCATCAAAGGGCCTCCGGCCGAGAACGAAGATTGGTGGCATCTCTGCTACAACTCCGACACCAACGAATTTTACGTCGAGCACGAGTGGAGCCACGTCCCGATTGACGGATTGCAGCTGAATGGCGGCACCGAAAAACATGATGCTAACGCGTGGGTAGGTCCGGGCGCCGAGCACATTCCTCATGCCAGGAACATGTTGTTGGATCGGGCGAACGCCTACAGGGCCCAAGCTCAAAAGCGCCCAGTGGCATGATCGGAAACGCCCCCTTGTCTCGACGGCGAGGGGTTGATTGACCACCAAAGCGTCAATGCTGTGGATTGCCGACAGGCGCTCGTACTCTGCTTTGGAGTGCTCGGCTTGAATCATTGATGTGAAGGCGGCCCTGGAAGCCCCTGCGGCGGCAACTTTCTGTGAACCCGAAAAACCTGTCTTAACTACGACGCCGCATCGCAAGCGCAAATCGTCGATCGCTATGCAAAGTACATTTGAGGCGATTGGCGTTCCGTGTCAGTATTCGTCATGGGAATGGTGATAATCGAGATCGTTCCTCTCTTCCGCCCTTGCCTATGCGTTCCTCGCCTATGTCTTCTGGTGGGTTCATGAGGGCGTGCCATGTTGGCTCAAAAGCGCGGGCTTGCCCGCCTCATGCTTAGGCTCCCCGAATTCCGCAATCGCTTCGTGCGAATGCAAGACCTGCGGTTTCGCGGCTTCTGCGAGGAGTACGACGTCGTCTGGGAGGTGATCACCCGGTGGTCCCAGGACACACGCTGCTCGATGTTCAGCCTCGACGATTACCGCCGGCTCGCGACCTCGATCGAGAGCGACGCCATCGCGATGGCAGAGGCCGTTCCGGTTCCCGGCGCCATCGCCAGAGCGGCCAAGCCGCAGGTAACGCAGTCGGCATCCCCGGAGGATGACAGCCAGACCCGCTGACGGAACCCTCCCAGCGAGGGCAACGCCTGCAAGTCTCCGCCAAGCTTGGCGCAGTCTGGAGCATGAGGAATGCCATCCTGGTTCGGCCTGCCCGCGTCGCGGCCTGTCGGGCAGGTTGCCAGGCATGGGTCGCTGCGCGCTGAGGGCACGAATCACCACCGCGTAGTTCGCCTAGGCGCCGCATCTCATTGGGCCGCCGGCCGACTGTCGCGACTTTGCTCGGTCGCATTAAGTGACTGGTGGAGGAGACTGCGTGGCCTGAGCGGCTATGCCAGTTTCCGTTCAATTGCAGATCGGGCGGCGTTGAAGGTTGCTTCTGCGCCCGGCACAGCGCCTTGCTGCTGTTCAAGAATGAGAAGGGCGATTTCGTAGATCTCCCTAATGTCGGCGGCCTCCAAAATGCCTTTCTGCACAAGGCTGCGCAGTAGGCCGGCCATGGTTGCGGAGGAGACGAGGTTTGCTGCGGCGATGCCGTGCGAGGAGGCAAGCGACATCGCGCGCTCATTGGGCCGCTGGATGTGCAGGTTCCGGTATGTCGTGGCCGTTCGCTGCGTACAACGTAATTTTGTTACGCAACGTGCGGATGGAGATGCCGAGCAGAGAAGCGGCATGGGTGCGGTTGCCGCCGGTTTCCCGCAGCGTTGCCAGGATCAGTTGGCGTTCGACAAAGGCAATTGGCAGGCCGACGAATTGATCCACGACGGATCGCACAGCATCGAGCAGTTGCATGGTCACGGTCCTCTCCGAGCCCCCCAACTCTGATGGACACCTTAGAATGACGCCCGCCACGGTTAAGGAGCGGTAAACCGACATAGTGGGTGGGCAAGCGCCGCTGGCACCGGTGAGCGTGATCGTGCCGGCGAGCCCATTGTCCGGGCCATTGCCGCTGATCGCCGACGCAAATACGTAGTTGGTGGACGTGTGATTGAAGTTGATCGCAGCCGTGCCGTCTATGGGCCGGCGCCCACCTGTTCCGCGCTCTGTATGTGGGACCTGATGGTGACCAAGGCTGATCTCCCGGAGCGACTGCTCCAGCTTGCTTCACGCTCCGATGGGGCCACGTTTGCCCTGCTCTCCGAGGCTGCCGAAGCCCTCGCTCGCATGTCTGCGCCAGCGGTGGAGCTGCCCAACCCGCCAGCCACGCCCGCTACCGTGGAGACCGCGAAGGCGCACATCAACGACCGCGCGGACATGCTCGTTGACATCCAGGTCATGGCAATGGACGCGGTCGCCTCTCTGGAGCAGCGTGCCGAGCTGGCCGAGGCCGCCCTAGGCGATGCGCAAGGCACATGACGCCATCGAGGCCCGCGCCGCCAGGATGGCCCAGGCGCTTGATGAGGTCAGGGCCGCGGCGGTCGCCCATCTGCCGCCCACCAGCATCTCGGCGACGGAAAGCCTTCGCCTCGTCGTTGCCGCCACGGACGGACCGGAGATCAACGCAGCCACGCACTTCTTCCGGAAGGGCAAGGCATGAGCGAGCACTGCCAGCGTTGCCGGGTCAGGGTGTCCGACGACGCCGACGGCATCACTGCCCGCATCAAGGCCGGCAAGGTCCATCCGAGCGCGTATGAAGGGCTGATCCTGTTCTCTTCTTGACCAGGCTGCCTAGCGGGATCACCGTCCGGCATTGCACGACCTCGCCATGACACGCTTCGACGGCAGGAGCCGCAGCAGCGGATTGGCCGACACTGATCCAAGGCTCCCCGGCGACGGCCTCCCCAGGAAGGATGGCCGGGTGCAGAGACCCCGTAGAGCCAATTTCCAGCTGGTCTCTACGGGGTTTTTCCTACGTTGATGTGCAATAATTTCACCAGATCCCGATAGACCAACCTTGACTGCCCAAAAGCAGACTCCCTGGATGTCGGGAAAGGGCCAGGAGCGGTAGCAGCCACCGGCCTTCAATGTCTCCGATCGGTGATTTTGATCATGACGATGCCCCGCGGCGAAAGCGCGGCAGATCGTCGGACCTCGAGGGCATTTCCTTTGAGGGTGTGGGCGGGTATTGCCATTTCTTACGAGCGATCTACAGGTTCGAGGGCAATCGTAGAAGCATGTAGCTTTTGCGCTGCAAGCACTACTTCCAGCCGATTGCGGGCGTTCAGCTTGGCCATCAGGTTCGTCATGTAGCCCTTGATGGTTTTGTCGCTGAGCGAAAGCTCGTGAGCGATCTCACTGTTCCTTTTCCCGAGCAGCAGCAGCTTGACGATCTGCTCTTCGCGAACGCTGAGCCTGTTTTGGACCGCCTGTTTTCGTAAGAGGGCCCTATCTTGCAAGGCTCCGATCACCTTGGTCGCGAAAGCAGGGGTGATGTAAACCTCACCTTGCTGCGCGGAATGGAGTGCCTGGAAGAGATCAGCTGCTGGGCTACCTTTCAAGACATATCCCTTGGCACCGGAATCCAGAGCCTCGATTGCATCATCCGCGTTTGTTGAGGCTGTGAACACGATGATCTTCATCTCGGGAGCGATTTTCAACGCCTCGGAGATAGCGTGAAAGACATCCCCCGCCATATGCAGATCGACTATCATTTCATCGGGACGATGCGCTCTCGTGATCGACACGATGTCATCCGCAATATTCCCGGTCGCAGCGAGCGTGAAACCGCCGCTCCGCTTCAGTAGCGCGGCGATCCCCTCCATCAGCAAGGGATGATCGTCGATAATTGCAACAGAACGTTGCGACATGCCCAGCCGATCCTCTTTGCTTTACCTCCCCAAGCCGGACTCTGAGGTTTGCGTAGTTAACGTCCTTTGTAAATACTTCCAACAGAGATTGGTGTTGATCATAGTTCTACTATAAACTAACATGCCGAAATTCCGTCCCCATGACGCCCACGAGCCGCAGCTCGCATCCTGGAACACGAACGATAGCGCGCCTTGGGCTTCGAACCGACCGGATCTCGGTCGCCATGATTGAGCTCGTCGAGCGCGCACAAAAAAGTGGCCGGCGTACCTTCGCTCAAACATGCGCACTTGAATGTCACAAACATTAGGCTTTTCAGTCGGCCCGGTATCTGGCTATGCCGACTCCAAGGAATCTAAAAGCGAGTCCAAACTTGTATCAAATCAAAGCCACCGTTCGAAATTCCAAGATTACGAACCCTGCTATGTCAGCTTCTGATGCACTCCGATTGCTTCGCGAGATGCAGGCACAGCCGGGCGTGACTTCATGCGCGGCTTTCCAGAAAGGTGTATTGGTCGGCCAATCCGAACTTGAGAGCGCGGCCCGCCACGAGCGTCATTTCAGCTCATAGTTCCGCAGCACACTGCCCAATCTGGCTTCGGCGTGAATCGGGCAAGTCAGTGATCTCAGAAATTCGCCAATCTGGCGCAGACGAAATCAAACCCTCCGATCCGCAGTGGATTAGCCGCCTACTTTGAGTTGGTTGAAGCAGTCGGGCACACAGTGCATATGTATACTATCTCTGCCTAAACCTTCGGAAGGCAGAGCCGTCGGCAAGACACCGGGTCCGGAAGGGTCAAGCTTCCGGACCCTTTTCATTTTGATTTTTGCAGCCTTGCCGGCGCCGGCGAGTTTCCGCATTTCGCGTCCCATCCAGATCTGAGCGCATTGGCAGAATAATTGACCACCCCGCCGCGAGAGCGAGGCCGTTGCCACGCATTTTAGGGCGGCAGTGCTGGCGTTGGGGCCATTGCAGATGCACACCATTCCTGCCGGCCCGTGAGGCAACAAATTGTCCGCGTTGACTCGGAGTGCGATTATGATGTTCTTGTTATGTTCCATCAATCAGAGCGCACCTCAATGCACATGTCCCCCGCCGTCCTTGGACCGCCTATCTTTCTCCCGGTCTACCTGAAGGCCGTGCGCGCGGGCTTTCCTTCGCCAGCCGACGACTACCTCGACACACCGATCGATCTGTCGCGGGCGCTGATCAAGAACGCCCCGGCGACCTACATCATGACCGTCGCTGGCGACAGCGCGATCGACGTCGGGATCTTCGACGGCAGTCTGATCACGGTCGACCGCAGCCTGGTCCCCCGTGACGGAGACGCCGTCGTGGTGGACGTCAACGGCGAGCGCAGCGTCAAGGTTTTCAAGATCGCCGGCGGCCGTTCGAGTCTCGTGTTCGGCAACCGGCGCTACCCAGACTACGACCCTGGTCCCGACGCCGAAATCGACGTCTTCGGCGTGGTCACCAACGCGGTGCGGCGCTTCCGGCGATGACGCGGTCGTTCGCCCTGATCGACGGCAACAGCTTCTACTGCTCCTGCGAGCGCGTGTTCGATCCGAAGTTGCGACACCGACCGGTGATCGTGTTGTCGAACAACGACGGCTGCGCGGTTGCCAGGACGGCCGAGGCGAAGGCCCTCGGGATCAAGATGGGCGCGCCGATGTTCCAGATCCGCGACCTGTGCAAGCGCGAGGGCGTCGTCGTCTTCTCGTCGAACTATTCCCTCTACGGCGATTTGAGCCGTCGGATGAACACCGTCTATGAGCGGTTCTCCCCCGACATCGAGATTTATTCCATCGACGAGAGCTTCCTGGACCTCACCGCAGTTGCGCCTGAGCATCGCGAAGAGCTGGGCCGCGACCTGCGCTCCACGGTCTCGAAATGGACCGGCGTCCCCACCTGCGTCGGCATCGGCCCAACGAAGACACTGGCAAAGCTCGCGAACAAGATCGCAAAGACCACGCCCCAACTCGGCGGCACCTGCGACCTGACGAGCGAGGAAGCGCGCCGGGAGTGGCTGCCGCTGATGCCGTTGGAGGACGTCTGGGGCATCGGCCGCGCCAGCCAGACCAAGCTGGGCGCCTTCGGCTGCAAGACGGCCGCCGATGTCGCCGCTCTCGATCCCAAGCTCGCTCGGAAGACACTGACCGTTGTCGGGGAACGGATCATCCAGGAGCTGCGCGGCCAGCCCTGCATCAACCTGGAGAGCGTCGCTCCCACGCGAAAGGGCTGTGCTGTCACAAGGTCGTTCTCAGGCCGGGTTGAAAGCCTCGAGATGATGCAGGAGGCGATCGCCGCCCACGCCATCCGTTTGGGCGAGAAGCTCCGGCACCATGGACTGGCGACGGATCACGTCACGGTCTTCTTCCACACTTCTCCGTTCGACAACGGCCCTGCCCGCTCGGTTTCGACCACGGTCGACTTCCCCGAGGCGAGCAACGACACCCTCGTCCTGGTCCGTGCTGCCAAGTGGGGAGCGCGGCGGATCTGGAAGTCGGGCTACCGCTACGCCAAGGCCGGCTTGATGACGGTCGACCTGGTGGCGCCCGAGATGTCGCAGCGAGCCCTGATCGGCGCCCTCGATCGCGAGAAGAGCGGCCGGCTGATGGAGGCTCTGGACGCGTGCAACAAGCAACACGGTCGTGGCGTTGTTTTTCCTGCCGCAGCCGGCATCGCTCGTCAGCAGAAGGCGTGGGTCACGAAATTCGATATGCGTTCGCCGCGTTACACGACGCGGCTCGACGAGGTGCCAGTCGTTGGGAGTGCGTGATGCCAGGCTTCAATCATCAGGTCGAAATGAAATTGGACCCTGTCTCTGCACCGGAACGCCTGCGCAGGATTGAGAGCTGGTGTGGCGACTGGCAAATCGGCTTCCGTGTTCTCGACCGCTTCCCGGGTTCCGACACCGTCCGCATCGCATTCGAAGACCGGGGCCTGGCGCGCGCCTTCGTCGCACATTTCGGCGGGGTGCTCGTCGACGAGAATGAAATCGAAAATGCCATGGCGGGCGACGCCGCAGCCGAGGACGCTTATGATCGTCTCGCCCGCGAGTATCCGGATTGAGCGACCGGCGCGATCATCCGACGACACCGGACGGCAGATATTTCATGGTCGCCGGCAGGCTGTGGCGAGCAACAAATCCCGCCATTCCGGCTGCGCGCCGTCATGAGCTTGTCACCGAGCTGATGGATGCTCGCCGTGCTGTGAAGGACGCCAAACGTGGAAGCGGCGAACTCCATGTCGCCCGTGCCGCCGTCGAAACAGCCAAGGTTGCCCTTGGCGAGCGGGGCCCTGTCTGGTGGGACGACGACGCTCCGGACTTCAATCGACACTTGGCCAAGAACACGCCTTTCGCAACCTGGGCTTCGCGATTGAAAAAGTCCGGCAGAGGGGACTAATCTATGCGACCTCATCCTGTGCGGCGGGAGGGCGAAATGCAGAAATCCAGCATCGCTGTGGCCACCGCTGTCGGCCCCGCGGGGGCATTCGCGATCGACCTCCCCCTCGAACCGTTTACGCTAAACGAGCGCCTGTTCGACATCGGAATATGGCTGGGTGACCACGAGATTTCGCATAAAGCCCGACAAAACCACGCGCCTCACCTCTCCCTGAAGGCCTTGGCGATCTGATCCTTGAGCGGCTTGAGGATGTATTCGAGCGGGGTGCGGTCCTCGGTCCTGACGAAGACATCCGCTTGGTCGATATTGTGACCGCCGGCGGCATCGCGAGCTTGAACGCGACCCACGGAGAGGTCGTAGTTGCTCAAGCCGACAAAGCACAGCAGAACGAAATATCCCTCCCGCCGGAGCTCCAGAAACTTGTCTATTTTGGAGAGGAAAGTGCCGTCTGGCTGCTCCTTCCAATAGGAGAAGACAGTTTCCATCGCGAAGGGCACCTGCTGAATTATCGCCTGGGCCACGAACGCTTCAACGCCGCGCTGAGCGACGTCCATCAGGCGTTGTTCCGGTCTCGCAGCCCGACGGCCCAGTCTGGCAAATCCAGCAAATCATCGACCTGGGCAGATCGACATCATTATCCGGTCGGCATTGGTAGGAGAAGCTCTTCCGCCGCACTGATGCAATGCGCATCAGCCTATGTCTTTGTTGGAGGTGGAAGCCTCTTCCGGTCCGACCGCCGGAGCGTCGGCGGCAGGAGGTTGTCGAGTTCCTCTTCGGAGAAGGTCAGGGCTTCCTTCTTCTTCAGGTCATCCTGCGCCTTCGCATAGGAGCGGCTGGCGCCGGCGTCGAGGCAGCGCCGTGCCCATCGCTCGTCCGGTCCTAGTGAATTTAGTTGCACCTCAGCGTGATAAAAAACCCCGTAGGGCCAGCTTCTAAGGTGGCGTGCAACTACGGGGTCTTCGTCACCCAGCCGACCCATGGGAAGGTCACCGGGGAGCCAGTTGGACCTATGCGCTACTGCGGCTCCTGCCGTAGAAATGTGTCAGGGCGTAGTGGTGCAATGCGATATGGTGCTCCCGGTAAGCAGCCTGGTCAAGAAAAGACGGGGTCAGCCGTTCATAGGCGCTCGGATGGACCTCGCCGGCTTTGATGCGGGCAATGATGCCGTCCGCGTAGTCGGACACCCTGTCCCACAGCGCTGGTAATACTCGTTCATGCCTCGCTCCGTCGGAAGAAGCGGATGGCTGCGCGGAGGGCCACTCGTGGCGGCAATGACGAGGCGAAGGCATTCGGTCGCGGCGATGCTGGTGGGCTTTCTGCTTTAGCGCAGGGCGGCCGCGGCCCGCTCGATCTCTGCCTTGTAGGTGGCGAAGAACTGCGTCGGGCCGGCTGCCACCCGGCCAGAACCCCGTCTCTCGCAGCCTCCATCGCGCTTCGCGGAATGCGGCGGACGGGCCCTCTACAGCTGGATCATGTCGGCGCTTGCGGCTTCGCTTCGCCTGCCGCCTCAACGCCCTCAGGAGGGCTGCTGCTGATCCGGACGAACTGCGTCGTCGGCGCGCCCAGCGAACCAGCGGACGATCACCACCCCCAGCGCGAGAGTGGCGGCGGCGCACGACCAGATGCCATCCTGGAGGCAGTCGCAGCCGGGGAGCTGACCCATCCGAAGCCGCTGAACTCGGCAAGCTGGTCGATGCCCATGCCAAGGCCATCGAGGTCACCGATCTGCACCGCAGGCTCGAGGCGCTCGAAGGAGGAAGGGCATGACGAGGCCAAGCACCATAACGCGACTGTCTCAGCGCATCGCAAATCTGGAGACGGCACGCTCCAATAATGGTGCGCGCTTCGTGGTCAGTAACCGCCCGCCAAGCCATGAGGGATGGGAAGCGAGCCTTGCTGGTACAATTGCTGAGGATGAAGCGGAACTGGGCCGCCCCTGACCGAAGCGGAATGGCAGGCCAAGTTTTTGCCGCCCTAGTGGCCCGATGATCGTACCCAAAGCCCCCGGCATGACCTAGCCTGGGTGATGTGGGACGTTGTTCAGCGCCCCGCCAGCGGCGTGCCGGCCTTGGTCACGGAAGAGAGGCGCTGATCTCCCATGCCGCTATCGGCAGCCTCGTCATGCTGGCATTGCTGGCCCGCGCCGACCTGGATAACAACGTCATCCAGGTCGGGGCTTTTTTTTGTTCCGCCGCACCAGGCCGAGCGCATAGGTTCCGGGGGAGCCACCGCCCGCGAGGTCCGACAGCGAGATGGCGGGCGGCGCTCATGCGGCCCAACGCGGGGGCTGCAGGGGCTGGGGCGGTCGGCCGACGACATCTTCGGTCAACCTGCTGCACTCGGCAATGATGTCGTCACCGAGGTCAGCCAGCGCCTTGCCTTCATCGTCCAGCGTCTCGGACAGGCTTATCGTGGCGTCGATCTGGCCGGCCTGAAAAGCCAGGAAGTCCTGCGCGTCCTTGATATCCGCAGCGGCCCTCAGGCGCGCAAAGCCCAGGTCCATGCACGTCCGGAGCATATCCATCTGCAGAACACTCAGCTTTTGCAGATTGTCGAGGGCGAGCCTGTTTGCCTTCACGACCGCGGTGAGAGATGTCTCCCACGGCTCCATCAGGTTTTTCGGCAGGTCATGCATGGTCTTGTCTCCTCTCAATGAGACTGTGACTGGTTGCGACCCCGCTGCTTTGAAGAAGAGCTTCAAGCGCTCCGGCATGGACACCTGTAAAGGGCGCGGATCGCCTCGCTGCGGTTGGGGAAAGTGGCCGCGACAAAGCCATCGATCTCGCGAACGGTCCAACTGCCGTCACGGCTCCGGCCGACGATGAAGCTGTTGCTCCGCGGCAAGTTTTTCGCGTGGTTCATGGAGATCTCCAGCTGAAGATCGCATGGTCGCCTGACGTAAGGATCCGTTCTGACCTGATCGTGTGGCCCTTGATCAGAGCTTCTTTCAGACTGTGGTCAGGAGCGATGGCGCATAAACGAGGATAAGTGGCATTTCACCCAGAATTTCCTAGTATATTTTAGCGATCTCGGCACAATCGATGGTTTTGATGGCCATTTTGGGTCGACCACGACGAGCGCCCCTCAGCCGACGTCTTTTCACTGCGGGAGGCGTAATCTTTTGCCTGCCTTGCAACCGGCCTCTGCCTTCACGCGAGGGGGATTATTCATTGATGCAAGCGAGATACAACACAAAATATTCATAACGAGTGTTCTTAATTTTCTTGACCCACATGTTGGTGCATTCCCGCCAATCTGATGCGGCATATGGTGCCGACTACGTCAGGTGCCGTTCAATTGCAGATCGGGCGGCATTGAAGGTGGCTTCTGCGCCCGGCACAGCGCCTTGCTGCTGTTCAAGAATGAGAAGGGCGATTTCGTAGATCTCCCTAATGTCGGCGGCCTCCAAAACGCCTTTCGCACAAGGCAGCGCAGTAGGCCGGCCATGGTTGCGGAGGAGACGAGGTTTGCTGCGGCGATGCCGTGCGAGGTGGCAAGGGATATCGCACGCTCATTGGGCCGCTGGATGTGCAGGTTCCGGTATGTCGTGGCCGTCCGCTGCGTACAACGTAATTTTGTTACGCAACGTGCGGATGGAGATGCCGAGCAGAGAGGCGGCATGGATTCGGTTGCCGCCGGTTTCCCGCAGCGTTGCCAGGATCAGTTGGCGTTCGACAAAGGCAATTGGCAGGCCGACGAATTGATCCACGACGGATCGCACAGCATCGAGCAGTTGCATGGTCACGGTCCTCTCCGAGCCCCCCAACTCTGATGGACACCTTAGAATGACGCCCGCCACGGTTAAGGAGCGGTAAACCGACATAGTGGGTGGGCAAGCGCCGCTGGCACCGGTGAGCGTGATCGTGCCGGCGAGCCCATTGACAGTGCCATTGCCGCTGATCGCCGACGCAAATACGTAGTTGGTGGACGTGTGATTGAAGTTGATCATACCGGTGCTGGCTATGGGCTGGCGCCCAACTGCTCCGCGCTCTCAGACTCTGCGTGAGGCTCTGATGGTGACCAAGGCTGATCTCCAGGAGCGACTGCTCCAGCTTGCCTCACGCTCCGATGGGGCCACGTTTGCCCTGCTCTCCGAGGCTGCCGAAGCCCTCGCTCGCATGTCCGCGCCAGCGGTGGAGCTGCCCAACCCGCCAGCCACGCCCGCTGCCGTGGAAACCGCGAAGGCGCACATCAACGACCTCGCGGACATGCTCGTTGACACCCGGGTCATGGCGATGGACGCGGTCGCCTCTCTGGAGCAGCGCGCCGAGCTGGCCGAGGCCGCCCTCGAGGCGATGCGCAAGGCACATGACGCCATCGAGGCCCGCGCCGCCAGGATGGCGCAGGCGCTTGATGAGGTGAGGGCCGCGGCGGTCGCCCATCTGCCGCCCACCAGCCTCTCGGCGACGGAAAGCCTTCGCCTCGTCGTTGCCGCCACGGACGGACCGGAGGTCAAGGCAGCAGTTCGCTTCTTCCGACGGAGCGAGGCATGAACGAGCATTACCAGCGCTGCCGGGGCAGGGTGTCAGACTACGCGGACGGCATCATTGCCCGTATCAAGTCCGGTAAGGTTAATGCGAGCGCATTTGAAGGACTTATCTTGTCTTTTCTTGACCAAGCTGCCTACCGGGCGCACCATGCGGCATTGCATGACTTTGCTCTGACCCGATTGGACGGCAGGAGCCGGGATAACGGATAGGCCGACGCTGATCCAACAACCCGGCACCCCTTCCCCAGGTGACACTGTCGGGCTCCTCAAAACCCCGTAGCAGCTCTGCTCCCAGGCTGGTGGCTACGGGGTTTTTTCCTACGCTGTTGTGCAATTAATTTCACTAGATCCCGATATAGCAACCTTGACTGCCCGAAAGCAGACTCCCTGGATGTCGGGTAATGGGATGGACCGGCTGCTCCCGCGGCCGCGTAAGCTGCGGCCTTACCGTCAAGCCGGAGCAGCCCCATGACCAGGACGACTTCGAACACTGAAGCAGAACTCACCGTTATCGGCATCGATATCGGCAAGGACGTCTTTCACCTCGTCGGCTTCGACGCGAACGGCAAGATCGCCTTCCGGCGCAAGATCCGACGCTTGGCGCTCGAAGAGACCTTCAAGATCCTTCCTGCCTGCATCGTCGGAATGGAGGCGTGCCTAAGTGCGCATTTCGTTGCCCGTACGCTGCGCAGGCTCGGCCATGAGCCCCGCATCATTCCGGCGAAGTACGCCAAGCCTTTCGCGAAGGGGCAGAAGAACGACTACAACGATGCCGAGGCCATCGCGGAGGCCGCGCTGCGACCGAACCTGCGGGTGGTGCGGGAGAAGACGCAGGACGAACTCGACTTGCAGGCCTACCACCGCATCCGGTCGCGGCTGGTCTCGCGCCGAACCGCAACGGTCAACCAGATCCGGGCGTTCCTGATCGAGCAGGGTATCGCCATTCGGCCGGGGTTGCGGGCCCTGCGCACCTCGCTCTTCGACATCCTGAAGAACCGTGCCGATGAGATCTCGCCTCGTATGAGCGATCTGATCGTCGGCCTCTACGAGGACTGGCTGTGGCTCGACGAGCGGATCGAGACGATCACCGCCGAGATCGAGAAGATCGCGGCCGAGCAGGCTGCTTGCACACGGCTCATGAGCGTTCCAGGTGTCGGGCCAATCATCTCGACGGCGCTGGTCGCCGCGATCGGCGACGGTGAAGCCTTCGACCGAGGCCGCGATTTTGGCGCCTGGCTCGGTCTCGTCCCGCGGCAATACAGCACCGGCGGGAGAACCGTGCTCGGGCGCATCTCGAAACAGGGCAACACCTATCTGAGAATGCTGTTCATCCAAGCCGCGAAGGTCATCATCATGAGACCGCAGAACTGGGAGAAGTTCAGCTTCGGAACCTGGTTGAAGGAGGCGGCTCCGCGGCTTCACCGCAACAAGCTTGCGACAGCCCTTGCCAACAAGCTCGCTCGCATCAGCTGGAGCGTTTTGCGCAACGGACGGTCGTTCGACACACACGAGGAGGCGCTCGCCATCTAGCAGCCTCCCAAGGAGTTCGCGACGGAGCAGGCATGGAACGGATTCAATATGCGCACCCAGAGCCTGGTGGCCCTTTTGGCCGCTGAACGGCCGATCTGGTAATGAGGCCAAAGGTGCGCGCGTATTCCCAACGAGGCCACGGCCCGCGAGCCGATCAGTAGGCCGGATACATATGAGCGACTTCCGTTATCGCGCCCAACCGTTGTGAAACGCAGCCGGTCCATACAAAAGGGCCAACTCTGAACACGGACCATTGGGGCGGGTGCCGGCAATATCCGAACATTCGCGAGTTTCTCATTCGGTTGCGGGCTCTGCGCAGATAATCGGCGTCCCCGCTATGATCGGTGCGACGTCCATCCTGATCATCATCGTCAGTGTGCGCGCGATCGGAGACTGCATCGAACTCCTTCCGCCTGCGCGCTTGACGCCTACCGTTCAAGATAACGTGAAGTTGGAACATCGGAAATGATAACACTGACGAGGTGAATACGGCCTACATCTGGCTGGTAGGCGCGCAGGTCTAACCGCTCTACCCATTTCCAAAAGCGCCCCACCTCTCATCGTCGGAGGTTTTCTTGCCGGTCGGCTCCCTGAGCAACGAACCGTCGAGCCCCGGCGCTGGGTTCGTTGCCACCGCGCCCCAGCTATCGCTGCCCAAGGGCGGAGGAGCGATGCGGGGCCTGGGCGAGAGCTTCTCCGCCAATCCGGCCAACGGGACCGCATCCTTTTCCGTACCCATTGCTGTTTCGCCCGGGCGGATGGGTTTTGGGCCGCAGTTTTCGCTATCCTACGATTCCGCCGCGGGCAACGGGCCATTCGGCCTAGGCTGGAGTCTTTCGGTCCCTGCCATCACGTACCGTACGGACCGCGGTCTGCCGCTCTATGATGACCGGGCTCACCCACAGGTCTTCCTACTGGCGGGTGCGCATATCGCGGATCTTAAAGCGCAGCTCATAACGGTCAGGCAAACTATCGAGATGATCCCGGTAGACTTTTGGATCTTCGCGCGAGATATCGCGCACAGGTTTGTCGCCGGTGAATTCAAGGAAATTTGAAAGCCGCTTTCTCACGTCCTCCTCGTGTTTCAAGCCGCTCGCGCGAGCCTTCAACTCCTTTTCATAGCTTCTGAGCATTGCGGACAGCGGCTCCGCGGACCATCGCGAGCGTTCAGCCCCCACCAAAGCGCCTTGGACCTCGCTCGCAATCACCTCTCTGATTGATGCCGCTTCGATCTGCGGCACTGCAGTAGATTTGAAGCTGGCAAGCTGTTCCGCCACGGATTGAAGCTCGGCCACAGCGGAGTGAAGGACTGCCTGGAACTGCGCTAGGCCGACAGCAGGTTTCACCGCCATCATATTCCGGATGGTCGCGCTGGCCGATTCCTGGCCTTCAGCCATTTTCTTCAAGTCGACCGACGCGAGCTGATCAACAGCTTGCAATAGGGACGCGGCAACTGCGTTTTCTGCGCTGCGCCGCCGCTCCTTCTTCAACAGGTAAAGGGCATCTGCTCTCGTGACCATAGTCGGCGCGCTAGCGACTAGCCCTAAATCGTCGTCGAACGCGCCGCTGAAATGCTGGTCTTCGGCTAGGCTTTCAGCCTCAACGAGAAAATCATCGACCGCGTTTTGCGTCCGCTGGATCATCTCGTGCTTGAGCGAAAACCTTGCCTCGGTCTCGCTATTCAAACTGAGGGCGTCATCCAGAAGCGCGAGTGCAATTTCCCTGGTGGGCTGAAACGGTCGGCCGGACCGCAGCACCGCATAGACGTCATCGACTCGAACCAGCATTTGCAGCGCCCTCCGCCTCGCCAACGCAGGGTCTGTGGTGCGCAGCGACCGGCGCAACTGAGGAAGGCCAAGGAGCTCGGCCAAATCGACCGGGACAGCCTTACGAAACCGCCAATGAGTTCCTCGCCGATGCAGATACATCGCGTCCCCGAATCAACTGGGGATCCTCCAATCCCGACTGAGACAGGCCGCTGTGTCAGAATGCGTGGAACCGAGAGGAACAAACTCCAACGATTTCAACGACTTATAAGCGGAAGAGACGGAGGGAGTCTCAGTTTCTCCGGAGAGCCAGTACTGGCGTGGCCAAGGCTGCGGCGCTCGGCCCGAGTTACCTCAAGCATGCCGTAGGGAAGCATGGCCCGTTTCGTGGGCCCCTTCTGGAGGAGTTCCTTTGCGAATGTGACTTCCATCACATTTGCACCGCGGATCGTCGAGTATCACGCCTGACAACGCTGTGGAGGCAGTTCGCTAAGGTCCCGAGGTCAATCGGTCATCGCGCCATATTCGAACTTTCACCGCGCCTCACCGCGACGCCGGCCGACTGCAACCGTTCATCGCGCCAACCGAGGTACCAGCCATGCGAAAGACCGCGATCCTTCTCTATGGCCTGCTGTCATACGCGTTCTTCTTCCTAACCTTTGTTTATGCGATTGGCTTCGTCGGCGGGTTTGTTGTGCCCAAGGGTATCGACGACGGGCCGCCAGCGCCGGCTGTGCAGGCACTCCTGGTCAACTTCGCATTGCTGTCGCTCTTTGCGATCCAGCATAGCGTCATGGCTCGTCCAATCCATCGGACGAAGTCTCGGAGCCTGGGCGAGCGCAGAGGGCTTCTACGCCCTCAGAACGCCGGGCTATTCTCGCGAGGGGGAACCCCGGCTGCGAATCAAACGCATGTAGGGGTGCATCGGCTTTCCCGAAAACCGCAATCCACTTTTCGGGCCGATGCTTTAGAGCAAGGCGCGCTCGTCGCGGCCGAGCAGGCGGAAGGCGAGATCGATCGCCCCGGCGCTCAGCACGAGCAGGATCGTCGAGAGTGAGGCGGCCGTGCCGTAGTCGCCATCATTGATCGCGATGTAGATCTTGACCGACATCGTGATGGTGCCGCCGAGGTCAACACAGCTTGTTGTTCAAACTCCGATAGCTTCCGTTTGCCCGGCAGAGGTCGTCAGATACACGCAGCCAGTTCCGAGTGCGCGCCTCGTTCGGATGATGTCCTGTAAAGGCATAAGGCTGAAGGCCGTCGACAGGGCGTCTGCCGCCGTCGCCGTCGGCATCGCCACGGTCACGGTGCGATAGCGGTCCGGCGACGCGCCGTTGCGTGGATCGAGCAAATGGTGGAACCGCCCTTCACGGTCGAAGCGGAAGCCATCGCCGGCCGAGGTTGCGACAGCTCCGTCGACGACGTCGAGCACCCGGGTGATCCGGGACTGATCCTGCGGGTCAGCGATGCCGATCTGCCAGGGTGAACCGTCCGGGCGCGGGCCAAGCACCCGGGGTTCGCCCATGTCGACCAGACTGCGGTCGATGCCTCCGGCGCGTAGCAGCGCGACCACCCGGTCGGTGACATAGCCCTGGGCGATGCCGTTCAGCGTGAGTGCCATACCGCGGCGTCGAAACAGGAGGCGGTCGGGATCGGCGACGACCTGCTCGAACCCGACCGTATCGAGGGCCTCGCGCAATGCTTCCGGTGACGGCCCTGCCATATCTGCATCGGGCCGGGCGAAATGGCGGTGATACAGCGTCCAGAGCCGCTGGACCGTCGGGTCGAAGGCACCGCCGGAGAGCGCCCAATAGCGGCGGCAATCCGTGAGCAACGCGACGAGTTCCGGCGGCGGCGCGATCAGGACGCCATCGCGATTCAACCGTACGAGCGCCGAGTCGTCGCGATGAAGGCTGAAGATGCGCTCAAGCCGCACCGCTTCGGCCGTTGCGGCAGCGATCAGGCGCTCCGCTTCGGCCCGGTCGTGGTGGTGGATCTGCAGCGAGGCGACCGCCCCCATGCACTGCCCCCGCCAGGTCACGAGATGCCCCTCGGCCCTGGCAGGGCAGCCGAGCGGCAGCAGCGCGAGGCCGCCGGCTGCGGCAGCAATCCCGATTATGCGCCTGCGGGTGACAACGTCCATCTGGCGCTCCTCAATGCAGGTGGGCACCGGCGGCCGGCGCCGGCCCATCCGACGCACTCGCATCACCATCGCTGCCGAGCACCGCGTCGCGGGGGATGGCGTCGAAGGCGACGAGGCTGCCGCCATGCTCCGCGACGAAGGCTTCCGCGGCGGAGCGTTGCGAGAAGGGCACCAGCTCGGCCGCACCCATCCCGCCCTTCTTGTTGCTGCCGACGACGAAGAGTGCCTGTCTCGCATCCACCCAATTGGTGGCGCCAGGCTCCTCCCAGCTCGGCGCCTTGCCCATGTCGGAAACGTAGACGGCCTGGATGTCTTTCGCCTCCTCGGGCAGCAGGGTGAAGGAGAGCGTGTCGCGGGCCGAGGAGAACCAGACAGGCTGCAGCCGGCTCGCCAGCAGGATCTGGCCCTTGGGGCCGGGATGCTCCAGCACGTTCATCCCGCAGTAGTGGCCCATCGCCTGCTGCGTCAGTGCCTGCGGCGGCGGTGGCGCAGCGGTCCTGGCCTTGTCGTCGCAGGCGGCGACCGCGAGACTCGCGGCCAGCAGCGCGGACAGGGCTAGAAGCTTCATAACTCTCTCCTCGAAAAGGCGGCCGCCGCCAGGCCGAGCGGCACAAGCGCCCAGGCGGCCAGCGCGGCGAGCAGCACGGGCAAGCTCAGAGGGGCGCCCTGTGCGACGCCGGCCATGCCGGAGAAGGCGCTGACATTGGCGAAGCCGGTCAGGTTGAACAGACGGTAGATGTCGGCCGGGTTGAGCAGCAGCAGCGTGTTGAGCACCGCGCCGGAGACCAGCCTGCCCTGATCGACGACCAGCAACCCAAGCAGGGCCATGTCGTAGATCAGCACGAAGAGGAGCCAGATGCCGATCGCCGCTCCGGCGGCGGCGCCCCGGCTGCCAACGAGCGCGCTGACGAGATAGCCGACTGCAATGAAGACCGCCCCGAGCAGGATCGAGGACCCGATCATCGCGGCGAAGGCGCCCCAGCTTTCCGCGTCGATGGTCGCGCCGGTGGCGACCAGCGCGCCAGCGGCAGCGCCATAACCGAGGAGGGTGGCAAAGGCGAGGATCATGAGATGGCCGACGAACTTGCCGAGCAGCACCTGCCAGCGGGCGATGGGGTAGCTCAGCAGCAGCAACATCGTGCCGCGCTCCATCTCGCCGACGATGGCATCATGCGAGATCAGCAGCGCGATCAGCGGCAGCAGGAAGATGGTCAGGCTCGACAGGCTGACGATGACGACGTCGAGCGCCCGGACGCCGACATGGCCCGTTGGGGTGCTGCCGAGGAAGGTGAGCGAGAGCGCCAGCGCCGCCAGCAGCAGCGTCGTCGCCAGCACCCAGCGATTGCGCAGCCCCTCCTGGATCTCCTTGAGGGCGACGATCAGGACGTTTCTCATCGGGCCTGCTCCTGTGAGCGCAGGAAATGCGCGTAGAGTTCGTCGAGCGTCGGTGGCATGACCTCGAGGTCTTCCACCGGGGCTTCGACTCCGGTGGCGCGGCGCAGGATCGCGATCTTGTCCTCGGGCGCTGCGTCGATCTCGACGCCGTGGCCGTTGATCCGGCGCCAGCTGCCCATCGGCGCAAGCCAATCCGCGAGCTCCGCCGGCTGCCGCTCGGCGACCTTGAGGCGGATGCGCGTCGGCAACCGCGCGATCCGGCGCAACTCGTCGAGGGTGCCGTCGGCGACCTTCACACCCCGGTTCATGATGATGACGCGCCCTGCCCGCTCCTCGAGCTCGGTCAGCGCGTGTGACGAGAGCAGGATGGTTGCGCCATCGGCGCGCAGCTCTTCGACAATGTCGTAGAAGCTCTGGCGAAGCGCGGGGTCGAGGCCCGTGGTCGGCTCGTCGAGCAGGAGCACGCGTGGTCGGCCGAGCAGCGCCTGGGCAAGGCCGAGGCGCTGGCGCATGCCTTTCGAATAGGTGCCGACACGCCGGTCGGCAGCGTGGCCGAGGCCGACACGCTCGATCAGCGTCAGCGCAACCTTGATCGGCTGGCGCTTCAGGCGGGCATAGAAGGCGATGGTCTCGCGTCCCGTCAGGCCCGCGTTGAAAGAGACACTCTCCGGCAGGTAGCCGAGATGCCGGCGGGCAGCAAAGTCGCCGGCAGCGGGGTTTTCGCCAAGAACCTGGATACTGCCCGCGCTTGGATGAATCAGGCCGAGCATCAGCTTCATCAGCGTGGTCTTGCCGGCGCCGTTATGGCCGACCAGTGCGACCGTCTCGCCGGCCGGCAGCGCGAAGGAGACGTCCTGCACCGCCGCGACCGCGCCGAAGTGCTTCACGAGATTCCTGATTTCGACATTGGCCGTCATGGGCGTCGCCCTTCTGCGAATGGAGGCCGGGGCGGCGGCGACATCAGCGGGTGGCTGTCGACCACGCCGCCGGGCAACAGGGCGGGAAACTGAGCTTGCGCCCAGCGGATGACCTGTACCGCCGGAGAATTGATCAGGAGTTTTGCTTGCGGGGCGGTCCAGAGCACCGTGTCGACCAGATCGTTCGGCCGATAGGCACTGTCGGCGATGCCGTCCCCATTGAGGTCGAAGCCCGGATTGTCGCTCCAGAAATTGCCGCGCCCCGCCTTCGACCAGTCAAGATAGCGGCTGCCAACGTACTTCACCTGATTGCGGTTGCGGATGAAGGCATTGTTGACGATCTCGTTGCGCTCGGAACCAGCGGTGAAATGGATGCCGATCTCGCAACCTTCGAACCAATTGTCCTGGAATCGGTTCTGGTTGGCGTTGTAGATGAAGACGCATTTCGTCGGAGCCGGACGGGCACCGGCGCCCTGCACCGCCTCGGTCTCGGCTGCGGGCAAGCCGTGCTCCTGCGTATCCTTGCTGCGCATGCCGGCGGCGAGCCAGCGCTCGGCCGGCTGTAGACGGCCAAGCACCGCGTTGCCGGTGATCCGCGACTGGTTGGCGTAGTTGAACAGAAAACCGTGATCGCGGTCTCCGTCAGAGACGTTGCCGCGCACCGTCAACCGGTGCGAGAACATGATGGCGAAGCCGACCGAATTGTTGAGCGAGTGATTGTCCGAGATCTCGCTGTCGTTCGTGTACATGTAGTGGATCGCGAAGCGCAGATCGCGGAAGCGGTTGCCGCTGAAGACATTATTCTTGCTCGTGATGACGAAGATGCCGTCGCGCCCGTAGCGAACGTCATTGTCGAGTACCTTGGCGCCCGGCGCGTTCCAGACGGAGATGCCGTTGCCGGCTTCGTTGATCCGGCCCTCGGCAATGCCGATAATCTCGTTGCGGCGCGCGATCGCGTTTTCGGCACCGTGCAGATAGACACCGTAGAGATTGCCTTCGATCCGGTTGGCCTCGACCAGCGCGCCGGCGGCCGTCTTCTCGACGAAGACACCGGCATCCATGCGCTCGGCGTCGCGGCCCGAACCGCGAATGGTTAGGCCGCGCACGACTGCCCCGGGGGCGGAGACGGTCACGACACTGCCCTGGCTGCTGCCTGTGAGAACCGCCCCCTCCTCGCCGGCAAGGGTGAGCCGACGCGCCAGCCTGACCGGACCGCGATGCTCGCCTGGAGCAAGGAGGATGACGTCACCTTCGGCCGCTCGGTCGATGACAGCCTGGAGCTCCTCCCGGCCGGGCTCAACCTGAATCGGCGCCGCCGTGGCCGGGCGGACGAGGCTGGCGGCGGCAACGGCCGCCAGCCCGAGACACATCGCTGTGCGAAGCAGGGCCATTGGCTCAGGTGGCCTGCGGCTCGACCAGCATGCGCCCCTTCATCTCCATGTGCATCGCATGGCAGAACCAGGAGCAGTAGTACCAGTAGACGCCCGGCTTCGAGGCGACGAAGGTCACCGAGGCAGTGGCCTGCGGCGCGACCTCCATGTTGATGCCGTAGTTGGTGATGCAGAAGCCGTGGGTCAGGTCCTCGACCTCGTCGATATTGGTGACGAAGACCGTAATCTCGTCGCCCTGCTTGACCGTAAACTCTTCCAGCCCGAAGGCCGGCGCCGCCGAGGTCATGTAGACGCGCACCTTGTTGCCGTCGCGGATCACCTTTGAATCCTGCTCCAGCACGACGCCATCGGCCTTTGCCTGTTTCACCGCATCCGCGAAGAAGGCATCGTCGCGCTTCCAGACGTGCAGCGGGTTGATCTTGGATCGGTGCACCAGGGTGGCGTCGTGCGGTTCCGCGAAGCTCGGGCCGTCATGGACGAGCACCATCCGATCGCCTGAGATGTCGATCAGCTGGTCGTTCTCAGGCTTGAGCGGTCCGACATTGAGGAAGCGGTCCTTCGAGAACTTGTTCAGCGAGATCAGCCACTTGCCATCGGCCTCCTTGGTCTGGCCCATGGTGGTGTGGTTGTGGCCGGGCTGATAGTGCACGTCCAGCTTCTGGATCACCGGATTGACCTTCTCGCCCTTGAAGGCCCGCTTGGCGAGGTCGATGTTCCACTTCACAATCTGGCTGTCGAGGAAGAGCGTGGTGTAGGCGTTGCCCTTGCCGTCATAGGCGGTGTGCAACGGGCCGAGGCCGAGCTCCGGCTCCGCTACCACGACGTCGCGCGGCTTGATCTTGTCGTCGAATAGATCGTCGAGCCGGCGCGCGTCGAATACCGTCACGGTCGGCGAGAGCTTGCCGTTGGCGACGAAATGGATGCCGTCGGGGGCGGTGTTGATGCCGTGCGGGCTGTTCGGCACCGGGATGTAGCGGGTGAACTTCGAGCCCGAGCGGCCGTCGAGCACCGGCACGCCGCCGATGGTCTCGAACTCGCCCTTCTTCACCGCCTCCTCGATGCGCTTGAGGTTGAAGACGATGACCCAGTCCTGCTCCTTCGCCATCATCTCGGCGAGGGTGACGCCCTCTTCCGAGTTGTAGCAGGTCGCCCAGGCGTATTTGCCCTGGTAGTCGCAGTCGACATTGTCGAGATTGCCGTCGACCTTGAGCTGCCAGGCGACCTTCATGGTGTCGCCGTCGACCGCGCTGAAGATCGACATGTACTTCTTCGGATTGTTCAGGTCCCGCCCGTCATTCGGCACCGGCACGCGATCCTCGCCGTTGCAGAAGACGTAGCCCGTCCGGGGATACTTCTGCACCCGCAGGCCGTGCACCGTGTACTGGTTCGGCAACTGGATGATCTTGTCGCACTTCATCACGTCGAGGCGGATGCGGCAGACGCGGGTGTTCGCCTTGTCGTTGGCGAAGAGGTAGCGCCCGTCATAGGTACCCTCGGTGAAGGACGGGTGCGGGTGGTGGAGGTCGCCGTTGAGGTAGATTCCGCCCTTATCCTTCAGGAAGTCGCGGCTTTCGGGGGTGAGCCCCTCCGTCAGGATCTTGAGGCTCTCATTGGTCTGCCCCCAGCCCGTGGCGCTGTCGCGGTTGAAGACGGGAATGCGCATCAGTTCGCGCATCGATGGACAGCCGACGATGCGGACCTCGCCGGTCTGGCCGCTGGAGAAGAACACATAATATTCGTCGAGTTCGCCGGGCTTGACCTCGTATTTGCTCGCAACGGCGGGCCGAACCGCACCCTGCTGCGGCCGCGTCTGTGCCTCGGCCGTGGAAACGGCTCCCATGCGGGACAGCCCCGCGCCTCCGGCCGCGCCTGCCGCGCCGGCCACGGCGACCGCCGCGGTGGTGCCAAGCATGTCGCGCCGGTTGAGTCCGTTTTTCCTGTCTTCGGTCGACATCAGAGTCTCCTTGCTTTGCTCATGAACTGGTAGCGGGAACGTCGGCCGCGGTTGGCTTTGCGACTGAATTTCCCATGTGGGTGATGACCGTCTTGGCCGGGCCGCTGCCCTTGGGCGTCCGCATCGAGGGCGAGGTCAGCGCCTCGCGCTTCTCGCGCTTCAGGCGGACCTGGATCATGTGCGGGCAGCGCTGGTCGTCGTGGTAGAGTTCCTGGCAATGCATGCAGTAGATGCATTCATTGACGTTGATATGCCCCTCGGGATGGATCGACTGCACCGGACATTCCTTGGCGCAGCGCTGGCAAGGCGAGCCGCATTCGGACCAGCGCTTCAGCCATTCGAAGGTGCGTAACCGCCCCGGGATCGCGAGGGCCGCGCCGAGCGGGCAGAGATAGCGGCAAAAGAAGCGCTCGATGAACAAGCCAACCGACAATAGCGTGAGCGCATAGATCACGAACGGCCAGTCCCGGACGAATTTCAGGACAATCGCGGTCTTAAACGGCTCGACCTCGGCAAAGGTCTCCGCTAGCGCTACCGAGTAGAGCGACAGACCGAACAGGCCGAGGAAGATGATGTATTTGATCGGCCACAGCCGTTCATGAAGGCCCCAGGGGATCTTGACCTGCGGAATCTTCAGCCACTGCGCGAGGTTGTTCAGCAGTTCCTGAAGCGCGCCGAACGGACATAGCCAGCCGCAGAACGGCCCCCGACCCCAGAAGAGCAAGCCCGCGGCGATCGCCGCCCAGAGGATGAAGATCAGCGGCGCCGCCAGGAAGAACTCCCAGCTGAAATCGGTCATCAGCGAATGGCTGAAGGTCAGGACGTTGACAACCGAAAGCTGGGCATTGGCGTACCAGCCGAGCCAGACCAGGCTAAAGCTCAGGTAGGCACGGCGGATCCAGCGGAACAGCACTGGCCGGCTGACCAGCAGGTTCTGGAAGAAGAAGATGCCGGTAAGGACAAGAATTGCGGCGGCCGTGATGGCAACAGAGACGGAGTTCATCCGCCAGATCATCAACCAGAGCGGCTCGTCGACTCCTCCCGCACCATGCACGGTTCCCACCCCCAATCCCTCCGAGGAGGCTGCTGCCGGCGCTGCGGAGCTGGCCGGGGCTTGCGGACTTGTGGCCGGGGGCGCGCCTGCGGGAGGCGGTTCGGTGCGCAGATATGTTTGGGGGAGCTGATAGGCGAGCTCGAAAGTCAGGAAGGCCTTCTCGCGCACGCCGACATTGCGCTGCGCCAGCAACTGCAGTTGCCAGGGCTCGGTTGGATCGAGCTGGAACTCGTCGGGCATGACGAAGAGCGCGATCTCGGGCAGCTCTGGTGCGCCGTCTGCCATGAGGGCGCCGAGGCGCATATGATTTCGATCGCGGAAGCGGACGCTCTGCCCGTCCTGCAACAGCTCGATCCGATCGAAGATGCCGCCACGGACATACCCGGATCCCTTGAAGGAATAGGCGCCCTCGCCCGCGACGACGATGGCCTGCTGGCCGAGCTTCAGCCGCGCCCTCAGCCTGTCATAGCCCTCGTTGCCCAGCAGGCTGCGGCCGATCGCCGGCACGCTGACCGGGGCGACATAGAGATCGATGAAGCTGTCGGTCGGCTCGCCGGGCTCCGCATTCTCCGCCGCCGCCTGATTGCCGGCCCGGATGAAGGCCTCGTTGACCTCGCCAATCGAAAGCGACAGGCGACGGAGCGAGCCGTCGCCGAGGAGAGACTGCCAGTCGCGAACCTCGCCGCTATCGGCGGCGAGCGAGCGTCCGAGCGGGGCCGCGCTCGGCGCCGCAGCGACCGCGCTGCCGCTGGCAAGGCGCCCGCTGCGGATGAGTTTCACGGCCGAACGCACGACGCTGTCGCCCATGACGAGCACTGTCACGGTGGCGCCGCTGACGATATCGACTTGCGGGGGCCGCTGGCTGCCGGCGGCGACCGGCTTCATGTCCTTGCCGATCAGCGTGTTGACGGCGTCGACGATGCGGCGCTCCGGGATGCCGATCAGGACGATCGGCTCCTTGTGCTCGACGAGCTTGATTCCAGTGACCACGCCAGCCGGGTCGATGCCGACCAGGAGATTGATCGGCTTGCCGGAATAGCCGGTCGCGTTGGTGAAATCCGAATTCAGGTAGACGTAGCCAAGCAGCCTGTCGCCCTGATAGGTCGGCACGATTGCGGGATCGCCCGATGGGGCGCCGAACCGGTCGGCATTCGCGAAGAACTCGGCCGGTTTTGCCTGCGCCAGGAATTCCTGAACGCGCCCCGCCGCGAGTGACACCTGCACGGTGAACAGCAGCCAGAGAATCGCACAGAACCCAGCCAGAACGCGTGCGACGAAGCCGAAGCGGCAAGCTTCGGATTTGTCGGCCATGCAATGTGGGCGCTTCAGCAACGTGACACCGTCCGGTTTCGCAAGATCGCTGAACAGGTGCCCGGGCACAGCCGTTCTGGTTCAGCCTTCGACAGCAAAGTTCGGATCGATCCGAAACCGGTGATCGATCCGAGGCCGTTATGCAGACTCGGCCCGGGCGTGACTTTGATCCAACGCAAACAGTCGCCCGCAAAGACCGGCGATGCTGCAGAGCCGGTTGGCAGTGCTGCGGAGAAACCCATGTCGCTCTTGAAAGCGGAGCCCTCCGGCCCCGTGAAATCGCTCGCGGAGCTCTTTGCGATCGCCTTCGCCATGGAGCAGGAGGCGGCAGGCCGGTATGCCGCGCTCGGTGTCCAGATGCGATCCGAGGGAGAAACTGCGCTTGCAGAGGCCTTCGAAAAGCTCGCTGCGGATGAGCGCGAACACCTCGACAGCATCACCGACTGGTCTCAGCAGGCCCATGGGCGTGCGCCCGACCCCGCCCTGATCCGCTGGACGGCTCCTGAGACATTCGATGACGAGGGTGCCGCGAGCGCCGATCCCCGGCTGCTGAGCACTTATCGAGCGCTGTCGATGGCGGTGCGTAACGAGGAGCGCGCCTTTGCCTTCTGGAGCTATGTCGCGGCTCACGCCTCCTCCGCCGACATCCGGACCGCGGCGGAGACGCTCGCGTATGAGGAACTCGGCCATGTCTCGCTTCTGCGCCGGGAGCGGCGCAAGGCCTTTCATCGCGAGCGGCGCCTTGCAGATTCCGGGAGCGAAACGCCGACCACCGCTGCCGGGCTTGAGCGCCGCTTGGCCGATGCGCTGGACGCGGCGGCGCGGAGCGCCGGTCCGTCTTGCGACGCTACCCTGTTGCAGTTCGCGGCCGAAGCCCACCGCCTGGCCGGGCAGCTCGATCAGGGCGCCGTGGCCATTCCCATCACCCCGGTCCCACCGAATCTGGATGCTCCGCTCGCTATCGCCGAATTCCTGGTCGACCGCTATCTTGAGGCTGCCGATCAGGCGCGCGACGAGGCTGCGATGACGCTCGCCCAGGCACTCGCAGCGCGCGCGATCAACCGGCTGGCCTGGCTCAGGACCGACTTGCCCGAGCTCGACTAGATCGCCGTGCGTGCCTTCGGACGCAGGAGAGGCGATATGGCTCTTTGTCTGAGCGTCGGATCTTTCCGAAAACCGGATTCCATATTTCGGTCAGATGCTCTGGTCCAACGCAACCGGATCGTCGTTGCGAAATGGCAGCGCGGCGAAGCATGCGCGCCCGGCGCGACACTCTGGACTGCTCTGTTCCGCTCGCAACGACGCGGGCGGGAACTCTAAACCGATCCGGCTCTGGCTAACGGGCCATCGCGATGCGTGCCGCGCCGCCAGGCGAGCGCTTCGCACTTGCCGCCGCCAGAACGCACAGCGCAAAACCGGTGAGCGCCATGAGCGTGGCCAACCCACTCCAGGCGCGCAGATCCGGCCAGCCGGCGACTTCTCCCGCAACGCGCACAGCGAGCGACAGATGCAGGGCCGCCAGCGGCAGATACATCAACGGTCGGTAGATGACACGGCGCCGGCTGACGGCCGGCATGATGATCAAGGCGTGGCCGAAACCGAGTGAGAACAGGAAGCCGATCAGCAGCACATGCAGACTAAGCCCATAGCCCAGCGCACCGCCCGACTGCGCGACGAGCACCGCGCCCGCGATCCCGAGCCAGAGATTGCCCAGCAGCATGCTGAGCGCAGCGAACCGCGCCCGCCCGCTCCGCCGGAGATCCCGCTCCGTAACGTCCTGATGCAGGAAGAGCCCGGCGAGCGTGAGCAGTCCGAGGCCAAACAGGATGGCGCCGTTCTCGGAGACGAGCCCGTTCTGGGCGCCGCTGAGCAGGAGCCCGGCCGCGAACAGGACCGCCACCTCCCGTAACGCCTGCCCCTTCGCGCCTGGTCCGGCCATTCGCTCGCTCGCGACATTCAGAACGAACAAAATGAGCCACCACCCGGCGTGATCCGCAGCCGGATTGCCGAGAAACCACGACAGGTTGCCGACCAGCCAGGAGATTGCAGCCAGTTCCACCAGTGCGGTCGACACTGACGGCTCTCGCAACATGATGACGAAGGCCGCCAGGCAGAGAACCGCGGCGGACAGGACGAAGGCGCCCGCGCCGAGCGCGAGCGGCATGCCAGCGAGGAGGGCAAGCGTCCCGCCCCCCGACAGCGCGGGCGCGAGCAAGGCCCAGCGATCGCCCGCATCAAGCGCCCGTTTCCAGGCGAGCAACGTGCCGAACAGACCGCAGATCAGCAGCGGTCCATGCAGAGCGCCATGGGTCTCGCCTGCCGGCAGCGGCCAGCCGAGCAGCGACAGGCCGCCGCTCAGCCCGGAGACGAGCGCGAGAAGGCAGAGCAACAGAAGTGGCCGGCGCCAGTGAGCCTCGAATGCGGGGCGGGCCGGCATCCGCCTCGCGCCCTGATCGGTTTCAGAGGTGCTCGCCATCGGCTCGGTCTCCGGATCCTCATCGGCCGCGATGCAGGAAATCGCCAGCGATATGGGGTTGGCGAGGTCGCATCACGGCCATACAGGCACGCTCGGCTCACCGCCGCGATCTAGCTCTTTGTTTGAGCATCGGATTTTTCCGAAAACCGGATTCCACTTCTCGGTCCGATGTTCTAACGGCGGCGGAGTTTCCGCTATTTCGAGGCGACGGAGATGTGGGCGGCCTTGTCGAACAGGGTGGCGAAAACCTGCTTCGCCTTCGGCGGGTGCGCTGCGGCCTTTGCCTGGTCGAGATTGGGCGGTTCGCCGACCACGACCAGACCGACCATGCCCATGCCGTAATGCGGCTTGCATTTGTAGCCGTAGACGCCGGGCTTATCAAAGGTGATGGCGAGTTCCTCGTTGATCTTGCCGACGAAGACCTTGCCACCTTCGGGCAGCATCGCCTCAACGCTCTCGACGTTGTGCCCCTTGTCGGCGGCGATGAACTTGACGGTATCGCCGGGGTTTACCTTCACCACAGCGGGCTCGAACACCATGATGCCCTCGGCGCCTTTGTTGAGCATCTTCACCTCGACTTCGGCGGCGCCGGCCACGCCCGTGACCCCGAGTGCAGCCACAAGGGCACCGAGCACGATGACCTTCCGCATGATCTGTCTCCTGTTGAGTTGCGCGCGCCGGTTATGGCGCCTGCGGAGGGACTTACCTGCCGGCCGCCAAGCCTGAATTGTTCTGGCGCAAACACGGAGAAAATCTCGGTCGTCGGCCCGCCGGAGCGGAGGCGAAATCTATCGGACGCGCGGCGCCGCCAGAGCCGACGTGTCTGATTACATCGAGCGGTTCTACAACACGATCCGCAGGCACTCGACCATCGGCTATCTCAGCCCGGTCGAGTTCGAAAAGATGTTTAACTGACCGTCCACAGAACCAGCAGCAGGCCAAACCAAGGTTCTTCGACGCTCCACATCACCGACATCGTCAGGGGATCGTCCGGGTTCTTCCTTGAAATCCCCGCCGTCCAGGCCCCCTTCAGCACGCAACCGCAAAAGCCCTAGGGTGCGATCGCGCGATACGCATACCAGGTCCCGTGCCCCAGCAGCGGGAACAAGACAATCAGGCCGAGCAGCCCAGTTGCCAGGCTCAGCAGAAGCAGTCCAACGACGACCCCACCCCAGACCAGCATCACTGGCAGGTTGTTCCAGACCAATGCCATGCTTGCGCCCATCGCGGTTAAGGCGTCGACACGCCTGTCCAGCTGAATCGAGAGGCCGAAGACGCTGATGGCAAAGGAGAAAGCAGCAAAAAGAACGCCCACCGCGCCACCAACCAGAACCATCGCCCAGCCAACACGGGTCGTTAACAGCATTGGCGCGATGAGGTCGTGTCCCGGAAGTGGGCGTGACACCAGGATCAGCAGGCATAGAAGGACACCGGTGAACAGTACCTGCCCACCAACTACCGGTTTCACGAAGATCATCTGCGACAGGCCAACCCGTTCGCCCATCGCCAGGCGGCGGCTCTTCTCATAGAGGCCGACGGCCAGAAGCGGCCCGACAATCGTGAAGGCTGCCAATGCCAGAACTAGCGCGTAGTATCGTCCGAAGGCGACGAGGCTGGCGCCGACGCCGAGCGCCATCAGGAAAACCAGCAAACCATAGATCAGGCTCGGTACCGGGTCCTCGGTGAGGTCGCTCCAGCCAGCGGCGAGCCAACCGAAGGCGGCCGAGGCCGGCACAGCGTGGCTCCATTCGTTGTCGGTCAGGCCGGGAGCGCGGAGATCGTCGTTGCTCTTGCCTTTGTCGCCGCGACACGCGGGACAATTCCCCATGTAAACGGTCTTGCTGGCGTCGTCCTTTCCGCCGGCGACGTACAGGATCTCAGCGAGGGTTGGCATTCCGTCGCAGCCAACGGCCAGCACTTGCGCAGTACCGCTAGATCTGAGCTCGCATCCGCGCCGTAACGCAAGGCGCAATTGTCGCCGAAGAGCGCGTGACGCATGAAATCGGTCGCCGCCAACCGCTGTATCCAAGTCCGATCCGCCGCGGTAACGCAGACCGAACATTGCATTACTCCCCGGCCCGCAGAAGGGGCTCCAATACAAGATCGGTCACAACAACGACCATACCGACCATGCCCATGCCCATGCTGTATGCGGCTTTCATTTGTTGGCTTTCGTATACCCGCCGGCGGTCCATTGTTGTTTGAGCTAGAACAAAAACGTCGCTCATTGTCGCCGACATCGGTAACAAAGCGCTTTCGGCCGGCAATGCAGGATTCTGGACGAGCTCGGAACATTTTCTCCGACTGCGCCTGTTCGCCGGCGAAGCTTCGACGGCTGCCGCGTCTTATGCCGGAGGGCGCGCGGCTGCTCGTTCGCAAGGCGACTTTGGGCCTCGACACTTATCGACAACTCGTCGCGCCAGTTCCGTCGCGCCGTGAGAAGGCGAGTGGCCGTCGCCAAGTTCCGCCGCCGCCCGCGTCACCGGCGCCCCAGCAGTTCGTCCCTGAAGGCGATCAGGAAGAAGGCAAAGGCCGCAATCCAACAACCTGCGGCGAGCAGCAGCAAGAGCGGACGGTGCGCCTCACCGCACTCCGCCAGCAGCCGGGTGACGGCCGCCGCCGCCCCCCAGGCGAGCGCTATTGTCAACATGGTCGACGAGGCGAAGGGCTTGCGGGTCTGACGTCGGATCATGCTCGCCATGATCGCCAGGCTCGCGCCGCCGATGGCACCGATCGTCCAGACGTGAATGGCGGCGGCCTCGCCCATCAGTTCGGGGCGGACAGTCCCGATCGCGAGAAGGCCAAAACCAAGCGCCGCCCAACCATAGGCAAGATGAAGCGCGAGGATCGCAGGGCAGGTCAGCACTCGCCACGTCTGCCACCGTGCTAGGCGAGCGAGTTGGGCGCAACCCGCCGCGGCGCACAGGGTCGCGGTCGCAGCGGTCATCGGCGCGATCAGCCAAGCGCCGAGCGCGGCCGATGCCGTGATACCCGCCGCCATTTCACTCCACTCGGCCTTGAGCCTACCGGCAACTTGCCCCCTCGCCTCAAGATAGGCCACGGTTAGGGCGGGCGCGATCCGGCCGGCCATGATCAGCACCAGCCCCAGAAGGGAGATGAGGCCGAGGCGCAGCCGGAAGCCGAAAGCTGGAGCGCCTGGCGCGGCCTCCGGCAACATTGCCGCTGCCGCCAGCAGGAAGAGCAGCAGCACGACCTTAATGTCGCGCGTCTTACCAGCGGCCATGACCTGCTCCGCGACGATGACGGCCAGGACCAGGATGAAAACTCCAGAAAGCACTGCCGCTCGGTCGCCCAGCCAGGCATGTGAGAAGCGCGCCGCCAGCCACAGCGCGGCGAGGCCCGCAAGCGCTGGCGGCGACAGGGTCGGTCGCCCCGTCCAGCGCGGCAAGGCCGTCAGGATGAAGCCCGCCAGCACGGCCGGCATTACGCCAAATAGTAGTTCGTCCCGATGCCAAGCCGCGGCAGATGCACCCGCAGGAAGCATGACTCCGCCGCCCGGCAGCCACGGCCAGATCCCTGCGACGGCGTCGAGCCCCGCCATCAGGAAGAAGGGCCGAAACGGTTGTCGCGGCCAAGAGCCGTGCGCCTGCGCCGCAGAGGTCACGGCCTAGACTCGTAGCTGGTTGGGGCAGGGAGGGAGAGCGACGCGGACTTAACGCCGAGCAACCCCGTGGCGCGAAGCGCGATGTGATCAACCATCTCTGCAACCGAACACGGTTTGAGCTAGAAGGCGGGCGTGGGCGGGACCAGAACCGCTCCCGTCTGCTTGGCTTAGGGCATGGCCCGCAGATCCCCGGGGCCGGCTTTCCCGCAGCTGCACCAGCCACTGGTGTTCCTTAAGCCGCACATCGGCCTCGCTCGCGAGCAGGCTCTCGATCTGCCCATAGGCGGTGGCCGAGCGGGATCGCATCGAGGGCGACGGCACGCGCCGGGCGAGCGGCTTCATCACCGTGAGCAACGTCCATCGGTCTCGCGGCGAGGCGCGCGCGTCAGCGGATTTCGATCGCGAGACCCAGGGCGTGACGTCACGCACTGGTACGGTGCAGATAGACCGCATTCGGGCAGAAGTCGGGCACAGCTTCCTCTCTGGCGCCATCGAGCCAGCTGCGGCATTCGCCGCCATGCGGGCAGGCAAGGCACCGCCGCGCGGCGAGCGCAAAAGCGCTTCCTCGGCCTTCCCGAACCGCGGCTCCAAGATCGGCGCCAGAGCGCTCCAACATCTCGCCGAATAAATGCGCCTGTCTCTGGGCCCGCTCGAAGATTGGCCAGGCCAGGAAACGGTCCATAATCCGAGGTCCCAAGGGCATGGTGTACTCCCATGACATTACTGGACGAACCTGACGATAGCAGCCCGGCAATCTGGCTCATTGATGCAGAGCAAGGAGCCACACATCCGATAGCCGGATTGCGTTCGCGCGAAATCGATGGAGCTGCCGTTATCGATGCTGCTTGGACAGGTCCGTCTCGGCCGTGAAATCTCAAAGCCCTTAAACAGTCATTTACAGTATATCTTTTATAGCGTAGTGAAATTACCAGGAAACCCTATTTTTAGCCGTGCAGAGCGATGGTCAACCAACCTCAGAACGTGTCCAAGGCCCCCAACGCCGACAGTACGTTGGTGCCTATGCTGGTATGGGGACTCGTCCTCATCGTCATTGGAATGACCGTCGTGATGATCTTCGTCTAGGACGAGCACACAATTCAGCTTTGGCGGGAGTAGCGTGCTGAATGAGGGTGTAGCGACGCCGCCCGCGGAATTGAGCTCGCAGATCAGAGCAGCCAGACATGCGGATCCTCTCCACGCGGTCTGGCTTTGACGGGAGTGGGCTGGTTTACGAAAATTGCCGCGTGAAACACTGGCTAGAAGCCGAAATGAACCATGCGATTGACGAGCTTCTCCGACTATTCGCTTAGGATCCTGATGTACGCGGCTGCGCAGGGCGAGCGGCTGATTACGATCGAGGAAACGGCCTTGGCCTATGGAATCTCACGCGCACATCTGATGAAGGTTGCTAATCTGCTCACGAAAGCGGGATTCCTCAAAGCGGTCCGCGGGCGTTCTGGCGGCCTCGTCCTGGCTAGACTTCCGATAGAGATCGGGATCGGAGAGGTGTTGCGCCTTACAGAACCAGATTTCGCTCTGGTCGAGTGCTTCGGCAGTGGCAATGGCTGTCTGGTCACGTCGCGCTGTCGGCTCAAGGGCATTCTCCATGAGGCGCTGGCCGCTTTTCTCAGCACGATCGACCGTTACACCCTGGCCGATTTGATGCTGAGGCCTGAGGACTTCGGCATCCGGCCAGCCGCCTGACGTCACCAACGCTCCCAGTGGCTCCCTGAGCTTCGGCAGCTGGAAGGAGAGGCTCGAGGTGACGCGACTGGTATTCGATAAGGCCCACTGCTTGGACGAGGACAGCCTGCGCGACATCATTTTGGCGTTTAGTGAGGGATTGCGCGCCCACACCAGGTTGCGCAGTCCGCTAGGCCGTGTCGTCGGCAACCGCTGGTATGATTTTGAGGTTGGCCTCGAACATTTTCTCACGGCTCTGATCGCACGAACCGGCGATCATGGCGGCGGCCTACTGGCGTTGTATGAAGCGTTTCCAGCGTTGGCGCCTGAGCATGTGACTGATGCCCGTGACCTCTTCATGGAAACGGCGCTGACGATGCTACCCTTTCAAGCTGCCGCTTCGTTATCGGAGCTCGCCGACAGCGTCTGCGATCTGGCTCTACGCGCGCTGTGTCCTGCGACTGGAACAGCTCTCACAACGCCGCTGGCTCTCCGGATCAGGGACGCCGAGGAGGCGCTGCGGATCGGAGCTACCCTGAGATAGGTGACGCCCGCCTGGCATAGGGTGGAAGTTCCATATCAAACCTTATGCGAATCCGAGATGTAGGCGCAAAGCTAAAATGTCCCACCGTGGCAAACTAGGAATGTCACACTCCCCGGGCTGATGGGTTTGGGGGGGGGTGGCATGGGCTGGGTGGAGATGAGCGAACGAGAGCTTCGGCGTGCTGAAGTGCTGGGGTCGGTTTTGTCTGGCCGGCTGACGATGACGGCGGCGGCCGGTTTGATGGGCGTGTCTCGGCGCCAGGCGCATCGTCTTGCGCTTCTGTTTGCAGATGGCGGCGCGGCGGGCCTGCGCCATCGCGCGCGCGGACGTCCGTCGAACCGTTTGCTGGGGCCGCATGTGCGCAATCTGGCCCTGGCATATGTGGCGGAGCACTACCGGGATTTCGGGCCGACCTTTGCGAGCCAGATGCTGCTGGAGCGGCATGGACTGAGCGTCTCCCGGGAGACGCTACGCAAATGGATGAGCGAGGACGGGCTCTGGCTGTCGCGCACGCAGCGACGCCGGTTTCACCAGCCGCGCATCCGCCGCGATCATTTTGGCGAACTGGTTCAGATTGATGGCAGCGAACACGCCTGGTTCGAGGATCGCGGCGGGCGCTGCACGCTGATCGTGTTTATCGACGACGCGACGAGCCGCCTGGTGGCGCTTCGTTTTGTGGCGTCGGAGAGCGCCTTTGCGTATTTTGAGACGCTGAAGGGCTATCTGACGAGCCATGGTCGGCCCCTTGCCTTCTATTCCGACAAGCACTCGATCTTCCGGGTGTCGAAGCCCCAGGCTCTCGGAGGCCAAGGCATGACGCAGTTCGGGCGGGCGCTGTCCGAGCTGAGCATTGAGATCCTGTGCGCTCATTCGAGCCAGGCCAAGGGCCGGGTTGAGCGGGTGAACCGCACCTTGCAGGACCGGCTGGTGAAGGAGCTGCGGCTGGCCGGGATCTCGTCGATCGAGGCGGCGAACACGTACCTTCCGGGCTTTGTCGAGCGTTTCAATGCGCGCTTCGCGACGCCGCCTTCCCGTCCGGAGGACCTGCATCGTCCTCTCGAGAGCACGTCGGATCGGCTCGACACGATCCTGGCGTGGCGCGAACAGCGCTATGTCACGCAGCAGTTGGCCCTCTCTTATGACGGCAAGCGCGTCATTCTGGACGAGACGCCTGTGACCGCTGGCCTGGTGGGCAAATATGTTGAGACCTACGAGTTTCCCGATGGCCGGCTCGAGATCCGCTGGAAGGGCGTTTGCCTGGCCTACCGGACCTTCGACAAGAAGCAGCGTGTGACCCATGCCGCGATCGTCGAGAACAAGCGCTTGTCGGAAGTTCTGGCCTGGGTGAAGGCCCGCCAGGATGAGATCAGGCCGGCACCGGTGAAGACCACTAGCGAAGCCGGTGGCTATGTGGCTCGTCCCAAGGGACGAAGGCGAGGTCGCCCTTCTTTCGTCGATCTGCACATCGCCGCCAAAGGCGCCCTTCCCCACGCCTCTGTTGGGGCTGCTGCGATATGTGAGGTCTCCGCAGCCCCAACAGAGGCTCCGTCGAGAGCGCGGCTGTGACATTTCTAAATTGCCAAAACCTGAGACATTTCAAAGGTGTTGCAACACGAGATATAGGTCCCTGCTGGTAAGATCACGGTCTCCCCGGCAATGAGCTTGTCGCAACGTTGTGAACCGTGCCGATGTCGATCACTGCCAAAGTTCGTGCCAGAGGTTCTGATTGAGACTTAGCCCTCGCAGTCTGCCGCCAAATCTATCCGGAATGCCGTCTTCTGGCCCCGGGGATCTCGAACGTATTGAGATATTAGCCGCCGGGGCGTCGCGCCTGACGATCAGCCCGGAGACAAAGCCCGTCACCTCGCTCAAAGAGTGATTGCGATGCGGAAGCCTTTTCAGATGATAATTAAGTGCGAGGGTAAGGACGGGACGGGTGGAGAGCCAAGCCGAATAGACAGGGAAGCAAGATAGATGGGGGCTAGGAAGGCGCATGGCCCACGAATCCATCAGACGCCGGCTTGCTGCCATTTTGGCCGCTGACGTGGTCGGTTACAGCCGGCTCATGGAGCGGGATGAAAAGAACACCCACACGCTGCTGATGGCGCGCTGGAAAGATGTGCTGGAGCCGCTCGTCGCAAGCCATCAGGGCCGCATCTTTAAGCGGACCGGCGACGGCGTGTTTGTCGAATTCGGCAGCGCCGTCAACGCCGTCGAGTGCGCCGCGGCCCTTCAGCAGGCCATGGCGGCTGCCAACAGCGGCACGCCGGAAGACCGGGCCATTGTTCTGCGCGTCGGTGTCAACCTCGGCGACATCATGGTCGAGGACAGCGACCTTTTCGGCGATGGCGTCAATGTGGCTGCCCGGATCGAGACGCTCGCCAGTCCCGGTGGCGTCGCGATTTCGGACAGCGTCCACGAACATGTGCATGGCCGCGTAGGCATCGAATTCTTCGACAGCGGCTATCACGAGGTCAAGAACATCGAGCGCCTGGTGCATGTCTGGAGCTGGTCGCCGAACAGCGCCGGCGACGCCGACAGCACAATCGTGGAAACCCGGCCGCGGCTTCCGGGGAGACCTTCGATTGCCGTCCTGCCGTTCGACAACATGTCCGGCGATCCGGAGCAGGGCTATTTCGCCGACGGCATCACCGAGGACATCATCACCGATCTGTCCAAGGTTTCGGGCCTCTTCGTCATCGCCCGCAATTCCTCCTTCGCCTACAAGGGCAAGGCGCCGGATATCCGCAAGATGAGCCGGGAACTCGGCGTCCGGTACATCCTGGAAGGCAGCGTGCGCCGGGCCGCCGGCCGCATCCGCATCAACGCCCAGATGATCGACGGCACGACCGGTGGCCATCTCTGGGCCGAGCGCTACGATCGCGGCATCGAGGATATATTCGCGGTTCAGGACGAGGTCACCCGCACCATCGTCAGCGCGCTCAAGGTGAAGCTGACGGCCGGTGAAGAGGAACGGCGCGAGAGCCGCGGCAAGATGGATCCGGGGGCCTACGACCTGCTCGTCCGCTCGCGTCAGACCGTGCTGCAGCTCAGCGCCGTATCGTCGAGGGAGGCGCGCGTCATGCTGGAGCGCGTCGTCGAGATCGATCCGGGGCTGGCGGCCGCCTATGCCCGGCTGTCGATCATCGACTTTGTCGACTACGTCAACCAGTGGAACGGCGCGACGCCAGACAATCTGGAGCGGGCGCTGCAACTGGCGCACAAAGCGATCGACACGGACGACACCGAGCCGCAGGCCCATACCTCGCTGGCGCTCGCGCTTGCCTGGATGCGGCGCCTGGACGAGGCGGAATCCCCGGCCGAGCGGGCCGTCGCGCTCAACCCCAATTTCGCCGACGCCTATACCGTGCTAGGCAACATAAGGGAGTTCCAGGGCCGGTACGAAGACGCCGTCGCGCTCTATACACGCTCCCACCGGCTTGACCCGCAATTCGACCTGTCGCTGCATTTCCTGGGGCGGGCCCTCTTGAGCCTCGGGCGCTTTGACGAGGCCGAGATCGCCTTCAAGCGTCGGTTGGCGCTTGCACCGCGATCGGACATGACGCGCTTTTATCTCGCCTGCCTCTATGGCCACATCGGACGCCACGAAGAAGCGCGGCGCTATTGGCGGGAGATACTGGAGATTAACCCGAGCTTTTCTGTCGATCACCTCAAGCGGGCTTTACCCTACCGGGATCCTGATCTGCTCGATCGGCTGGTGGACGGACTTCGAGAGGCCGGAGTCTCCATCTGAAGACTAACTGGATAGACATGCGTCCTCAGCGACCTTGTCCGGATCTGCTATCCGACGCCATCGCCGCGGAGATCGCTGACCGGATGGGGTGATCTCGGTCCCGCCGACAAGCATGTCGACCGTGCCCGCAGGGTCGGATTGGCCGATGACAATGACACCCCCCTCGAACCTGCAGGTATCGGTTACGGCCCTATCGGTATCAGCGTGGGCGGCCAGATAAAGCGCACTTGGAACAAGAAGCGCAGCCAAATGCGGGATCATGATTGGCCTCCGGAATCGTTCTCCCACTCGATACGCGTTTGTCGAATGAAGGTTCCCGATCTGCCCCAGGCCGCGGGAACAGCAGCAGATGCTCTCGGCCTTCAGCCGCGCACCGCAACTAAAGGCGAGATAATTCAGCGCCGCTAACCCTCTCATTATGAACGGTTATTCATGGAACAGCTTGCGAGGTCCGCACGTTTACCTTTTCGGCAGGGGCCAGCACCAAGTCCCATGAAAAGGAAAGAACCATGATCACGAATCTCGTTCTTATCGCCGCTCTCGCCGTCGTTCCCGCGACCGCATTTGCGCAGTCGAACTCGGGTGCCGCGGCCGGTGCCGCCACAGGCGCAGGCGCCGGTGCAGTGGGTGGTGCAATCGTCGGCGGGCCGGCCGGAGCAGCGGTTGGCGCGGTCGGGGGCGCTGCGGCTGGCGCGATCGTGGGAGGTATCGCTGCGGATCAACGCACCGAGTTCCGGACCTATGTGACGCAGCAGAAGGTGCCTTCGGTGGCTTATCGCGAGAAGGTCGTCGTCGGCGCGACTTTGCCGGACACAGTGACCTATCGCGAAGTTCCGGCTCGCTACGGCAAGACCGAATACCGCTATACCGTGATCAACGATAAGACCGTTCTGGTTGAGCCAAGGACCCGGAAGATCGTTCAGATCATCGAATGATCAGATGGAGCCCACCTTCACGGGTGGGCTCCTGTCCGCGGTGGGTGATCCATTCCTTCCCCTCCCCTCTGCCATGCCGCCCCCTTTGGGAGACACCAATGCGAAAGTTCATCCTTGTTGCGGCTGCCGCGCTGGGCTTCGGCTCTTTCTTGACGTCCATGGCGCAAGCCGCTCCGATCGCGGGCCTGAAGACGATCGAGAATCCAAATCACATCGAGCAGATCAAACATGGCGGCCACGGATATCATGGGCATAAGGGCTGGCACGGATCTCGCCATTGGAATCGTGGACGGAGCTACGGCCGCCATTACGGCGGCCCACCGCCGCACGCGCGCGCCTATGGGCGGAGAGCACACGACGCCGGATATTACCGTTACCGGTAGGATGGTGCGGAGAAGCAGCCGCCCTGCGAGTTTTTCCGCCGACACTGGAACATTACTACAAGCAAGCCGGTGGCCCCCGGTGCGTGTAGCCCGCTGAGGCATCGCGAAGTGCTGCGAGCCTCCTAACCTGCTTAATGCGGGCGCGTTGATTGAAATCGACCCATGACCTTAGAAGTTGGCCCGCTGTGGGATGCCCCGCGCGGGCCTACTTCTTTATCCCAGCAGTTCGCTTGCTCCACCCGCCGCTAACGACTGAAGTCGGGAAGTGGGTGGGAAGCGGAAGTTGATCTCGGCGTCCCAGTTGGGCTGGGTCGCGCCATGAGCGGACTCTCGCACCCAGCCGGAAAGCGGACATCCGCATCCCACGGCTCAACTAATGAGCCTGCCAATACCCCCTGAAGTCGAGCAGTGCGAAACAGCCGCGGTTCACACTGCGCTGGCAGTGAGCATCTTGCGCGGCGAGGCGGTCAAGCGCCTTTCCCCCTCGGCTTCGACGACGACGGTTTCGCTGAAGCCCAATCCGGCTGCCGATGCATACATGTGAAAGACCATGCCTTCCTCCAGCCGCCAGCGAGCGTTCGGCAGGAAGACGCGGGAGAAGTCGCTGGGGCGCGGCGTGCGGCCATAGAGGCCGAGAGTGTATCCGGTGACGTTGTTGTACGCAGGCCGCAAGCCCTCACGCAGCACGGCTTCGCGCAACACCGCATCGACCTCGCAGGCTAAAACGCCAGGCCGCATTGCGGCGAACTGGCAGTCCTGGAGTGCTACGAGGCGCTCGGCGAGCGGTAGAAGCCCACGCTCGTCCTTGCCGATCAGCACGGGCCGCATCAGTCGGGCGCCGTAATTGCGCACTTTCGGGATCAGTTCGACGTGCAGGATGTCGCCTTCGGCCAGAGGCTGATCGGTCATGACGCCATGCAGGAATTCATGGCCGCCGATACCGGGCACGATCGGCCCGGTTTCGCCGGTATCGGCGCCGTTCTCCAGGAAGCAGGCGGCGGCGATCGCGGCAGCGGCGCGCGGCGACATTCCGGGCCGCGCCTGCGCGGCGATGGCCATCATCGCTTTGTCGGCGATGCCGGCGGCGCGGGCGATCAGATCCACCTCGGCCGGCGACTTTACCGCGCGCAACAGGTCGCTCGCTTGCGGCAGGTCGACAAAACGCGTGCCCGGCAGCAACGCTGCGAGCCGGTCACGCGTGGCGGCGGTGAAGCCGTAGGAGGCGTGATCGGAGCCGATCGTGCAAGTTGCGAAGCCGCGGCGCCGAAGCTCCTCCGCCATCACCGCATGCGGCTCATCGGTATCGGCGAAGCCTACGATCTCGGAGAACCAGCAGGCGTCGCGGCACGGCCCGGCGTCGAGTTCGCGCAGCACGAACCAAGGCTCGCCCTCGCGCGGCAGGAAGGCGGCGCGGTACATCGTCTCCGAGACTGTGTAGCCGGTCAGCCAGGCGAGGAACTCCGCGTGGTCGACCAGCAGCAGGTCGGCGCCAGCCTCGGCCATCGCCGAGCGGGCTCTTGCGACCCGCGCGGCGAACTCCTCGCGCGGAAAAAGCGGGTTCACGCCACCTCGCAGATGTCCAGGATCGTCAGCATGTAGATCCGCACCATGTCGAGGAAATCGCGGATCTCGACGCGCTCGTCGGGCATGGTGTTGTAGCGCCCTCCCGGACCGCAGACGATGCCCTCCATACCAGCTTCGGCATAGAGATGGCCGGCATCGGTGCCGAAGAAGCCCGGCGGCTTGATCGCCCCGGTCGGCTGCTTCTCGCCGCGCACGGCCTCATAGGCAGCGTTGATGCTCTTTACGATGCGCGCGTCCTTGGCGACCTCGAAGGCCGGCATCGACTGGTGCCCTTCCTTCTTCTCGATGCGGATCGTGGTCTTCAGACCGGGGAAGCGCGCTTCCAACGCCGCGAGTTCGCGCTGCATGTCGGCGAGCGCGCCTTCCTGCGTCTGGCCCGGGGCGAAGCGGCCGGAGCCCTTGAGCTTGCAATAGTCGGCGACCTGCGGCGAGCGCCACTCGTGCAGTTCCTTGCCGAGCGCGCCATGGACGACGCCGACATGGACGCGATTGATGGATTCATGCTCCGGCGACGGCGCGCCGCTGAACGTCATCGCATTGAGGCGCGGGACCAGATCGCAGGCCGCCATGATCGCGTCGACCGCCTGCTCGCGCTTGGAGAGATGGCGGGTGTTGCCGACGAGCTCGATGACGAACGAAAACGCGCAGGCGTGCATGGTCACGGCCTGCAGGTCGGTCGGCTCGCTGTTGACGAAATAGTCGGCGCGGATGCCGTTGCGGATCGCCGCGACCGTGCCGACACCGCCCTGCAATTCGCCGACGACATAGGTCAGGATCACGTCGCCCTTCAGCTTTACGCCGGCGTCGAGCAGGGTCTTAACCGCGCAGTAGGAGGCCGCGTCGCCGGCCTTCATGTTGGAGACGCCGATACCGTAAATGAACTCGTCATCGACCAGGCCGCCCCAGGGATCGACCGTCCAGCCCTCGGTTGCCGGATTGGTGTCGAGATGGCCGTTGAACAGCAGGCTCTTGCCCCCGCCAGTGCCCTTCCAGCGACCAATGGCGTTGGCGCGGCGGCCGTCGTCGAAGAGCTGCGCCTCCGCCTCGATGCCCATGGCGTTCATCTGGTCGATGGCATGGAGGACGAGCGCCTTCTCGCCTTCGGTCTCGGAGTAGCTCTTGTGCTGCGCCCAGTTCGAAAGCAGCGTGAGGCAAGCCTTCTCGTCGAGCGTATGGATCAGGTCGCGCGGATTCATCGTCAGGGCCTCGAATGTCAGGCGGCCGTGGCCGGGGCGGGCACGGCTTCGAGCAGGGATTGGGTGTAGGGGTGGAGGGGGCCGGTCGAGAGCGTCGCGATATCGAGGAGATCGACGAGGTCGCCGCGATACATCACCGCGATCCGGTGAGCGATCTGGCGCACCAGGTTGAGATCGTGCGTGATGAAGAGATAGGCGGTGCCGAAGCGCTTCTGGAGATCGATCAGCAGTTCGACGACGGAGGCCTGAACGGAGACGTCGAGCGCTGAGGTGATCTCGTCGCAGATCACGAGCTTCGGCTTCGAGGCGAAGGCACGGGCGATGGCGACGCGCTGCTTCTCGCCGCCGGAGAGCTGGTGCGGATAGCGCTCGGCATAGGACGCCGGGAGGCGCACCTGCTCCAGCAACTCACCGATGGCTGCCGCGTCCTTGCGGGCGCCTGCCTCGCCGTAAAGCTCGAGGGGCCGAGACAGGATTTCGCTGATGCGCTGGCGCGGGTTGAGCGAGGAATCCGGGTGCTGGAAGATGATCTGGACATCGCGGCGATAGGCCTTGTCCATGTCGGAGAGCCCGGTGATCCGGCGCCCGGCGAAGCGGATTTCGCCCTCGAAGCGGTTGAGCCCGGTCATCGCCTTGGCGAGCGTCGACTTGCCAGAGCCGGATTCGCCGACGATGCCGAGGATCTCGCCCGGCATCACCGAGAGGCTCACCTCGCGATTGCCGGTGAACTGCGTGTTGGCCCGGCCGAGCAACCCGCCAAGGAAGGGCTTGCGGCCATAATGGACGCTGACCTTCTCGACCTCGACCAGCGGTTTGCCGGCTTGAGGAGGCTCCGTCTCGACCAGCCGGTGGTCCGGCCGCGGGACAGCGGCGAGCAGCTTGCGCGTATAGGCGTCCTGCGGCCTGGCGAAGACCTCGCCGACCGCACCTTGCTCGACGATCCTGCCGCGATGAATGACCGCAACCTTCGTCGCGATCTGCGAGACCAGCGCGAGGTCGTGCGAGATATAGAGCGAGGCGACGCCTGTCTCCTCCTGCAAGGCCTTGAACAGGTCGAGAATCTGCCGGGCGGTGATGACGTCGAGCGCCGTCGTCGGCTCGTCGAAGATGATGCATTCCGGCTGGCAGGCGAAGGCGGTGGCGATGACGACGCGCTGCTTCTCGCCGCCGGAGGCCTCGTGCGGATAGCGCCGCATCATCTGCTTGGGGACCTTCAGCCCGACATGGGCCAGGCGTTCCTCGCCCTCGGCCCAGGCCTGCTTCCGCGTCAGGCCGCGATGGCGCACCAACACCTCCGCGAGTTGCTCCCCGAGTGGCAAGGTCGGGTTGAGCGAGGTGCTCGGGTCCTGGAAGACCATGCCGATGCGCCGGCCGCGGATCGCCTCGATCGCGGCCTCGGACACCTTCAGCAGGTCCTGCCCGGTGAGCCGGATGGCGCCCGCCTCGCGCGCGCTCGTCGGCAGATGGCGCATGATCGCCCAGGCGAGCGACGTCTTGCCAGAGCCCGATTCGCCGACGAGGCCCAGCACCTCGCCCCGGGCGATCTGCAGGCTGACATCGTCGAGCGCGCGGGTGAACCCCGTCGGCGTCGCGTAGTCGAGCCCATAGCCGGCGATATCGAGAACCGTCGTCATCGCCTCATGCCCTCGGATTCAGCGCGTCGCGCAGGCCGTCACCGAGCAGGTTGAAGCCGATCGCAACCAACGCGACGGCAAGGCTCGGCCACAGGATCATCCAGGCGCTCAGATGCATGAAGCGCCGCGCTTCCGAGACCATCAGTCCCCATTCGGAGGCCGGGGGCTGCGCGCCCAGTCCCAGGAAGGAAAGCGTGGCGAACAGCATCACGGCGAAGGCGACGCGAATGGTCATCTCGACGATGATCGGCGCCACCACGTTCGGCAGCATCTCGCGCCCGACGATAAAGGCGGCGCTCTCGCCGCGCGCGATGGCGGCGTTGACATAGTCTTGCTTACGCACCGCGAGCGCGACGGAGCGCGTGATGCGAGCCATTCCGGGCGCGAAGGCGAGCCCGATCGCGAGCAGCGCGTTGAGACTGCTCTTGCCGAGCAGGTTCACGATCAGCAGGGCCAGCAGCAGGCTCGGGATCGACATGATGGCATCGACAGTGCGCATGATCGCTTCGTCGCTGCGCCCACCGAGGAAGGCTGAAACCGTGCCAATGACGGCGCCGACGAGCGTGCCCAGCGCCGTCGCCAGCAAGGCCATGACGACGGTGGCGCGGGCGCCATGCAGCAGGCGGCTCAGGATATCGCGGCCATACTGGTCCGTGCCCAGCCAGAACTGCGCGCTCGGCGGCTTGTAGCGCATCAGCGGCGCCATCTTTTCGGGGTCGTAGGGCGCGAGCCATGGGCCGACGATCACGACGAGCAGGATCAGCCCGACGATGACGAGGCCGAGCGCTCCTTGCGGCGAGCGCAGCATGCGCCTGAGAACCTCAATCATACTGGATCCTCCGGTCGATCCAGGCATAGGCGATGTCGGCGAGGAAGTTGGCGACGGCATAGGTCGTCGCCATGATCAGCGCGCCCGCCTGGATGGAAGGCAGGTCGCGCGCCTGGATCGCGACGATGAGCTGGCGGCCGATGCCCGGCAGGGCGAAGATCTCCTCCACGACGATGACGCCGCCGAGTAGATAGCCGACATCGAGCGCAACGATGGTGATGGTCGGCAGGAGCGCGTTGCGCAGCGCGTGCTTGAACAGTACCTGGCGCCTCGAGAGGCCCTTCAGCCGCGCGGCGCGGATATAGTCGGAGTGCAGCACGTCGACGAGTTCTGAGCGCACCATGCGCGAGACATGGGCGATCAGGATGAGTGAAACGGTGAGCACGGGCAGGACGAGGTGTCGCAGTCCTCGCAGCGGATCTTCGGTCAGCGGGACATAGCCGGTCGCCGGCAGCCATTGCAGCCAGTCGGCCAGAACGAGCACGACCAGCGTCGCCGTAACGAATTCCGGCAGCGAAACCCCGACATAGGAGAGAAAGCTGACACCGAGATCGGCGGCGCGGCCGCGCCGCACCGCCGCGACGATGCCGAGCGGGATTGCCAGCACCAGCATCAGCACGATCGAGAACAGGGCGAGCAGCAGCGAGCGGCCGAGCGCCTCCAGCATCGACGGCGCGACGGGCTGGCCGGTGCGCATTGAAACGCCGAAATCGCCGCGAACGACGCCACCGAGCCAATGCAGGTACTGCATCCAGATGGGGTCGTTCAGCCCCATCTTGGTCCGCAGCGCCGCGAGCGCATCCGGCGTCGCATTCTCACCCAGCATCATGACGGCGGCGTCCGCCGGCAGGATCTGCGTGATCGCGAAGACGATCAGCGACACGACGAAGAGCGTGTAGCCGATCAACAGGATCCGCTTGAGAATATAGGCCGGCGACACGCCCGCTGCCCTGTTCTTGGCTCAGCTGCGCTTCGGCGCGTTGGCGCCGAGCGAAACGAAGTCGAGCCTGAAGACGGCTCCGCGCGGATGCAGCTCATAGCCCTGCACCCATTCGCGCTGCGCGCCGAGCAGGTCGAAGAAGGCCGGGATGATCGAGGGAACCTCGTCATACATCAGCTTCTGCGCTTCGGCGTAGAGCGCCCGGCGCTTGGCCTCGTCGACGGTGGCGCGCGCCTCAAAGACGAGCTTGTCGAAGGCCGCGTTATTCCAGCGCGTCTCGTTCCAGGCGGCGTTGGAGGTGTAGAGCAGGGAGAAGATGGCGTCGGCCGTCGCCTGCATGTTGTAGAAGCCGACATAGAATGAGCCCTTCTTCCAGACCTGATCGAGATAGGTCGCGTGCGGCATGGTCTCGACCTTGATGTCGAAGCCGGCGGGCTTGGCCATCTCGCGCAGAGCCACCGCGAGCTGCGTGCGCTGGCCCGGACGGTCCGAGGCGATCAGCGTCGCCTCGAGCCCCTTTGGATAGCCGGCCTCGGCGAGCAGAGCCTTGGCCTTGGCGATGTCCGCCTTCTTGGCCGGCAGGTTGGCGTAGAAGCGGTAGGCCGGGCTGAGCGGAGTGTCGTTTCCGGCCGAGCCGAAGCCCTCGGTGACGAAATCGACCATGGCGGCGCGATCGACGGTCAGCGCCAGCGCCTGGCGCACGCGCACATCGTTGAAGGGCTTCTGGTCGCAGCCGAAATTGACGTTGCAGAACTGGCCCGACGGCACTCGCAGCGCCTTGACGCCGGAGGCCTTCTGCAGCCGGCCGAACTCCGTCGGCGGCGTCGTCGAGATCAGGTCGGTGTCGCCCGCGATCAGCGCAGAGGCCTCGGCGCTGACATCCGGGAAGACGACGACCTCGATCTTGTCGAGATAGGGCCTCGCCTTGTCGTAATAGGCGTCATTGCGGGCGACGACGATCTGCCGCTCCGGCTCGAAGGAAACGAGCTTGAACGGGCCGGTGCCGATCGCCTGCCGGTCGAGCTTCGCGAGCCCCTCCTTGATGACGGCGGCGGGCACGATCTTGGCGTTGGTATAGGCTAGCGTCACCGGCAGATCGGCGAAGGGCGCGGACAGGGTGAAGACGACGGTGGTGTCGTCCTTCGCCGCGACCTTGGCAATCGGACCGACATTCTGGCGCGCCGGCGAGGCGGTCTTGGCGTCGAGGATTGCCTCGAAGGTTGCTACCACGTCGGCCGCCGTGCAGGGCGAGCCGTCATGGAAGGTAAGGCCCTTGCGCAGGACGAAGGTCCATTCGGTCAGATCGGCGGAGTTCGTCCAGGATTCGGCGAGGTCGGGCTCGGCGCTCATATCGGGCTTTAGGCGCGTCAGGCCGGAATAGAGCAGTTCGGCGACGAGATATTCCGGGTTCACCCGGGTCACGAGCGGGTTCAGCTTGGAAACTGCCTGATCGACGCTGACGCGCAGCGTGCCGCCGCGGCGCGGCGACTGACCGAAGGCCGGCAGGCCGGACATGGCCATGCCGCTGAGAGCGGCGGAAGCGGCGAGGAAATCGCGACGATGAATGCTCGGCATGGGACGCTCCTTCAGCTTTTTGTGGGAGGCAGTTGGGGATCGAGGTCGGGGTTGAGGTCCGGCCTGAAATCGGCCGCGAGGTAGAACAGGATCGCCTGCGCCAGCGAGACGATGTCCGGCACGGTCGTGTGTTCGCCTGGCGCGTGGATGTTGCGGTCGGGCCGTCCGAGCCCGCCGAGGAGAACCTCCTGCCGGCCGGTCGCGCACTGGACCCATCCGAAGTCCGAGCAGCTCGCCGCCCCCCATTTGCGGAAAGTCTCCGGCGCATAGCCGAAGCCTTCGCCCATGGCGGCCTGCCAGCGCGGCCAATGCGGACCCGTCGGATCTGCGGTCGGCATCAGATGGCCGACGAGCATGGTCTCGACCGAAAGGCCCGGCACAGCTGCGACGCTGCGGCGGATCACGTCCTCGATCTCGGCCAGAGCGTCCTCGAAGCGCTCCTCCGGGGCGTAGCGCCGGTTCAGCGTGACTTCGAGGAGAGCGGGAACCTGCCCGCCAGCCGTACCGCCCTGGATCGCGGCGAGGTTGAGCTGGGCGGCGAGGGGCGGCTTGCCCGGTGGCGGCGGCAGGGCCGAAACCCGTGTCGCGATCCGGGCTTTCAGCACCGTCAAGGCGTTGAGCAGCGGCAACGCGCCCTCGACGGCATTGATGCCGGCCCCCTGGCGATTGCCCTCGCCGGCATGGACAGCCTGCCCGTGAATGCGGACGAGCAGGTTGAACAGGCCGAAGCAGCCGGCCCAGATCCGCGCCTCGGCGCTGCCATTGAAGTTGAGGATATGCTCCGGCAGGCGTCCCTGTTCGGCGAGGTAGCGGACGCCCGGATAGAGCCCACCCTCCTCGTCGGTGCAGAACAGCAGCACCGGATCGTAGGCGAGATCGACCGCGCAGGCCCGGGCCGCACGCAGCGCCAGCAGGATCGCCGCCGCGCAGCCCTTCATGTCGGCGGCGCCCAATCCGATCAGGCGATCGCCGGCGCGCTCCATCCGCAGCGGATCGCCCGCCCAGCCTGCGGCCGCGGGCACGGTGTCGACATGGACATAGAGGCCGCAGGCAGGCCGACCGCTGTCGCGGCTGGCGATCAAATTGGTGCGCGGGCCGCTGGCCGGACCGTTCGGCACTTGCCACAGGCTCTCGGGTACCGTGACGCGCTCAGTCACGAAGCCGAGCGGAGCCACGAACTCCTCCATGAGCGCCGCGAAATCGTCATAGCCGAGGCCGGGCGGGAAGGAGGTATCGATCGCGATCATCCGGCCGAGCGCGGCGACCGCTTCCTCGGCATTCGCGACAATCCAGTCGCCGGCATGCGCCAGCGCCGTTGCATTCCGGTCCAGGGCCATGGTGTCGACCATTGCTCAGCCCAAAGCCGCCGCGCTTGTCCAGCGCCGGGGCGATCTGCAATGGAACCACGTAAAAGCCGCAGCTGGCAGCGCCAATTTGCGGATCCTTCTCTTTCATATAAACTATATAGAAATAGGAACCAGCGGCATGCCCCCTGTCAACGCTAAAAATGTGACGCCCGGTGCCAGCGGATTGGGCATGGGTGCAGGCGGCTCTGTGCCGACCCTCCCAAATCTTGCGATTGGGGAAGCGGCGCCGCTCTATGAGCGCGTGAAGCGGCATATGTCAGAGGCCATTCTGGTCGGCGAATGGCCGCCCGGAATGGTCCTTCCCAGCGAGACGACCCTTGCACAAGGTTTCGGCGTTGCCGTCGGCACGGTCCGGCGCGCGATGAGCGACCTGGTGGCGGAGGGACTGCTGACACGGCGCCGCAAGACCGGCACCGTCGTGACCGGCCGCACGCCGCATCATAGTCTGCGCTTCTTCTTCCAGTATTTTCGCCTGCACCGGGCCGATGGCATCCTGGTGCGCTCGACGAGCCAGTTCCTCAGCGTCGAGGCCCTGCCTGCCACACAGGCTCAAAGCGAAGCGCTCCAGATCAAAGTCGGCGGCGTCATCGCGATCCACCGAATTCGCCATGTCGACGGCCGCCCTGTGATGCATGATAGGCTGGTCATGGCGCAGCATCGGTTGCCTGATTGGCCGCTCGACAAATCGGAGCTGCCAGCCTTGCTGTACCTCCACCTGCTTGAACGTTACGGTATCCGCATTTCCGCAGTTCGCGAGCAGATCACAGCCGACCTCGCCAGCGACGAGGATATGGCACTGCTCCAGCTCGATGGGCGCCAGGCCGTGCTCACAATCGACGAGGTCGCCTACGATCAGGCGGGTGTTCCAACGATCCTCGGGCGGCATCACGCCACGACCGCCGCGCACGCCTATGTCAACGAAGTAAGGTAGGTCTGCGCCGATACCGTTGAAAAAGTCGGTCTGAGAGCGGCGCTGGTGCGGAGCGCATTTGGCGGCGTGGAGCCTCGCCGATCATGCTGGTCCGAGTTTCGGTCCGTTCGGCAGGAGCTTGGCGAGCTTCCTGAGGTTCTGGGCTGCTGCGGCGAGATGGAACTCGTCCCTGGCGCCATTGGGTCCGCGTAGTCGCAACCGGTCGAGCCGCAGGATCCGCTTGAGGTGGGCGAAGAGCATCTCGACCTTCTTCCGCTCGCGCCGCGAGGTGACATAGGCATCGGTCGCGGCGATGTCCCTGGCCATGTCACGGGCGCCCTCGTGGATTGAGCGCAGGATCTTGCGCGCCGGCGTGTTGGGTGAGCACTGCGGCTTCAGCGAGCAGGCGTCGCAGTCGAACTTGCTGGCGCGGTAGCGCATGAAGCCTTCGGGGTCGACGCCGTCGCGGCCGACGCTGAGGCGCCGGCGATACTGGTGAAGCTCCTTCCCGCCCGGGCAGGTGTAGAGATCGCGCGCGTGGTCATAGGCCTGCTGTTTCTCTGCTCCTATCTTCAGGACTCGATCGGCCTGGTGCGCGCCATTCATGCGCACCCGTTCCGTCCGAAGATGGTCGGTGCCGGCATGATCGGGCCGCAGAACTCCGCCGTGAAAACCTCGCTCGGCCCGCTGCTCAACGGCTTCGTGAACTACGAATATTGGGTGCCGGTCCCCAGCATGATGTTCCCCGGGGTTCAGGAGTTTCTGAGCATCTATCGGGCGCGCGCCGCCGATGCCGGCGTCGACCTCCTGGGACACTACATGGCGCCGCTGGCCTATGCCCAGATGCAGGTGCTTGCTCAAGCCGTCGAAGCGACCGGTGGCCTTGACGACACCGCCCTGTCGACCTTCGCAAGGGATGCGACCTTCAACACGGTCATGGGCGACGTCGAATTCGGCACGAACGGGGAATGGGCGCAGCCGCGCGTCCTGCAGGTCCAGTTCCAGGGCATAGCCGGACACGACGCCGACCATTTCAAGGATGGATCGAGACAGGTCGTCGTCTCTCCCGGCGCGCTGGCGTCAGGACGACTGATCTTTCCCTATGCCGAGGCGCTATGATCTGGTTAGCCCTAAGTGCGGCCCATGGCGCCGGTTTCGGAGACGATTGGACCAGCTTCGCACAGGCGTCCGCAGCTAGCATCGAATAGCCCTCGGAACGGCAGCATCCAACAGTCGCGGGAACGACTGCATTAGGGCGCGCTCCGGACATCCGAGAGGTGCCCAACGAACTTCGGCAAACCACCCGTCCCCGACATTCCTGGACGACGCAGGTTGGTTGGAAAGGGCCGCATATGAGCCACCCCCAAGTACAATAGAGGGGACACTTCGCTCGTGGCAGCTTGTCTAGCGGGGATTGAATTTGCGGGCACAACATGCCGAAGCTGGCCGAAACCAAGGCCGGGACGCCGCTTCAGGAGCGCGGGCGCGCTCGTCTGATGCTGCGATTGCCTGTTTGGCGTGCCGCCTTTGCACAGACCTTTGACTACGCCTTTCTAGATATCTGCGAGGCGTACGAACTGGCGTGGAATGGGCTCGAATTCTGGATCAACTCGGACGCGCCAACACGCTCTGAGCGGATCGAGGAATACCAGCAGTTGATGGCGTCATTGGAACTGGAAGCAGCATCTTCAGCTGCTGCCGAGAGCCGAGATTGGCGGTAGTTGAACGAGCGCGGCGTCGAAAATTTCAGCGTGTCGATAGTTTAACCTCAGTAGCGCGACGGTGAGCCGGTTCTAAAAGTTAGGCCGGCCTCTTCTGATCAGCTCGGAGCCGACCCAATCCCGCGGTTGATCTCACTATTGCCAGCGGTCTGCCCTGCGCCATGAGCGGAAGTTGGCATCGCGCCCGAAAGCGGACCTGAACTGGCGAGGCTGAGCCCGCTGTCGACCCATTGCAGAGGCTGGCTCAGCTCGCCATTGCCGCAACCCGATGTCACGTCGTCAGCCTCCACCTGAGGGGTTCGGGTCTCCACCTCGCCGCGGCTGATTGTCAAGGCGATCGGCCACGGCCTCCCTAGCTTGCGCAAAAATCATCCTGACTGTCGTCATAATATTGTTGAGAAGACGAACATCCTCTTCGATCGAGACGCCTTCAATCGACGCGTTCTTGGCGTCGTTCAGAAACTGCTGCTCAAGAGCATCAAGACGCTCCGGCCCGCTCAAAATGGCGATCTCGACCAAGGCGTTCCGGCCGACAGTCACGGCGCCGGCCAGCGACGCTGCCAGCGTGTTGATGAAAGCCTCTTGGTCATCAGAAGCGCGGTCCATTGATCCTCCCGAGTGGGGCAAGGGCGTACGGGATCCTCTCATTCCCAGAATTTGAAGCCCACTGCACGAGCAGCCGCTCGCGCTAACGCAGAATGGGGAGGTCTCCGATATTTACCGCGCCGAGCTGGCTTTGGAACGTCAGCGTCCGATCAGAACTCTGCTGTTGGGAGACTCCGGAGATTATGTGCTCTCCCGTGTCATAAACTGTCCGTTTGGTTCCGTCCTCGATGACCAGGCGTCGGGCCGTCGGAAAAAATGCGTACCGCATGTCGTTTTGGCTGCCCGCCGTCGCCGGGCGGCCAAACTCAGCAGGCCAGCCCCATTCGCTCACTTGCGCTACACGGCTTGTGGCGGCCCTCACCTCGTCCATCTCGACTTCGCCGCACCGGAGCGCATCAGCTAGATCATGGAGAACTCCGTCGAGCTTTGCCTTTGTCGCGGCGTTGAACATGTCCCCGACCATACTCATCCCGCCGGCAGCCCATTGGGCCATCCCCCCAAACTCGGGATGAGAGAATTGGGCCATTGAGCACTTGCCGCGGCGGAGCGCTGCTAGGGCAACCTCTACCGCGTCTACTCCCACCCCATGCTTCCGAGCAATCTTGGCAACCAGGTCCTGAGCCAGGCCCTTCTCAGAGGTCTCCTTGGCGGGTCGCACTCCGTTCCGGATCGCAGCTTCCTGGTCCGGGGAAAGTGGATTCCCGTTTCCGTCCTTCATGTCACCACCGATGATGCGTTGGACCGCGATTTAGCGCGCAGCCTCAGTCCCCTCGTGAACGGATGCTTCCGCTCCTTGTTCCCTGGGAGCCGGCGTGGGCCATCAGGCCAATGTGACATAAGCGGAGGCCCAAGGCGCCCATCAATTCCATTGGCACTCAACTGGCAAGAGTGCTAACAGTTGTTGTGTGTTAGGTACTGAGCCGTCCTGAAGCGGATGGAGCGCCGGATCGCCGGCCGCAGAGGCTCCGGTCGAGAGCCCGCTATCTCGTGCAAATTGTCGACATGGAGGAATTCATGAAATTCCGTCCGCTGCATGATCGCGTCGTGGTCCGTCGCCTTGAAGGCGAAGAGAAGACCAAGGGTGGCATCATTATCCCCGATACCGCCAAGGAAAAGCCCCAGGAGGGCGAAATCATCGCCGTCGGCCCGGGCGGCCGCGACGAAGCCGGCAAGCTGACCCCGCTCGATGTCAAGAAGGGCGATCGCGTCCTGTTCGGCAAATGGTCGGGAACCGAGGTCAAGATCGACGGTAAGGACCTCCTGATCATGAAGGAGTCCGACATCATGGGGGTGATTGAGGGCACCGCCATACTCAAAAAGAAGGCGGCCTGAGCCACGCCCCCGATCGTCGCGACCCACCGGAGTTCCAAGTCATGGCTGCCAAAGACGTCAGATTTTCCACGGATGCGCGAGACAGGATGCTGCGGGGCGTCGAAATCCTCAACAACGCGGTCAAGGTCACGCTCGGTCCCAAGGGTCGCAACGTGGTCATCGACAGGTCCTACGGGGCGCCGCGCGTCACCAAGGACGGCGTCGCTGTCGCCAAGGAGATCGAGCTCGCCGACAAGTTCGAGAACATGGGCGCCCAGATGGTGCGCGAAGTGGCCTCGAAGACCAATGATCTCGCTGGAGACGGCACCACGACCGCGACGGTGCTTGCGACCGCGATCATAAAAGAAGGTCTCAAGCTGGTCGCGGCCGGCACGAACCCGATGGACCTGAAGCGTGGCATCGATATCGCCGTAGCCGCGGTCGTGAAAGACATCGCGGCCAGGGCGAAGAAGGTGGGTTCCTCCGAGGAAGTTAGTCAGATCGGCACAATTGCGTCCAACGGCGACAAGGCCATTGGCGACATGATCGCCCGGGCAATGCAGAAGGTCGGCAACGAGGGCGTCATCACCGTCGAGGAGGCCAAGACCGCCGAGACCGAGCTCGACGTCGTCGAGGGCATGCAGTTCGACCGTGGCTATCTCTCGCCCTACTTCATCACCAATGCCGAGAAGATGGTCGCCGAGATGGAAGACCCCTATATCCTCGTCCATGAGAAGAAGCTGTCGTCCTTGCAGGCGCTGCTACCGATCCTCGAAGCCGTCGTGCAGTCCGGCAAGCCGCTGGTCATCATAGCCGAGGACATCGAAGGCGAGGCTCTGGCCACGCTCGTCGTCAACAAGCTCCGTGGCGGCCTGAAGGTGGCGGCCGTCAAGGCTCCGGGCTTCGGCGATCGCCGCAAGGCCATGCTTGAGGACATCACCGTCTTGACCGCAGGCCAGACGATTTCGGAAGACCTCGGTATCAAACTCGAAAACGTGACGCTCGACATGCTGGGCCGCGCCAAGCGGGTGCACATCGAGAAGGAGAACACCACGATCATCGACGGCGCAGGCGACAAGATCGCGATCGAGGCCCGCATCACCCAGATCAAGGCACAGATCGAGGAGACCACTTCGGACTACGACCGCGAGAAGCTCCAGGAGCGTCTGGCCAAGCTCGCCGGCGGCGTCGCGGTGATCCGCGTCGGCGGCGCGACCGAGATCGAGGTCAAGGAGAAGAAGGACCGCATCGAGGATGCCATGCACGCCACGAAAGCGGCGGTCGAAGAAGGCATCGTGCCGGGCGGCGGCGTAACATTGCTGCGCGCGAGAGGCGCCGTCGGAAAGCTCAGCAATCGTAACCCCGATATTCAAGCCGGCATCAGCATCGTGCTCAGGGCGCTGGAAGCTCCAGCCCGCCAGATCGCGGAAAACGCGGGTGTTGAGGGCTCTATCGTTGTCGGCCGGATCACGGACAACAAGTCCCAGACCTACGGCTTCAATGCGCAGACGGAAGAATATGTCGACATGCTCAAGGCCGGCATCGTCGACCCGGCCAAGGTCGTTCGGGTTGCCCTGCAGGATGCGGCTTCGATCGCTGGCCTCCTGATCACGACCGAAGCCATGATTGCCGAAGCGCCGAAGAAAGACGCGCCGGCAATGCCGGGCGGCGGGATGGGTGGCATGGGCGGAATGGACTACTAGCCACCACACGATCGCATTAGCGATACTGATAACGCCATGGGCCGCCGAAGGCGGCCCATTCTACTTTGGCGCAGGTCCGATCGGAAGCTGGTCTTGTCGAGAATGAATTGCGTGCGATGAGGGGATTCGCCCGAGCCGGAGAAGCGTTTTGACACAGCCTAGGTTCAGGACCGGCCCTCATCGCGCCGCCCCACAAGTGGACCTTCTGAATGCCAGCTTTGGGCCACGCGCGCCCATCGCTCGTTCGGACGAAATGCGCCAGAAGCGGACTCTTGCACCGTGCAAGAGCGGACCTAACCCGCCCGGCTACGTGAAGACCGGAATCGACGGTCCAGGCGCGAAGCGCAATCCCAGAATATCGACGTTAGAACAGGCTACCGCTTGGAGCGCGGCCAAGGCCTTCTCGATCAAGCGGGATTGCGGCGGCTGATCGACTGATTGATCGCGATCGAGCAAAACAGGGCGAACGATCTTGTTGGCGCAAGGCACTGATCTAATGGACGCCCGCCGCGGTCTGGGCCGGCCTCAACACCAACGCGCTGACCGAGCGCGGGCGGGGCGGTTATCGGCGTAATGCCGGTTGCGGCGCCTTCTTCCGGCTGCGCTGGATCGCCTCGCTGACGATCACGCCATAGCGGTTGAACTCGTCCAGTCCCTTGTTATCGGCGGCCTCGATCTGCTCTTTCGTGGCGTCGGCTAGCAGGCCCTTGCGCGCCTTGCAGAAGGTATAGCCCGCCAGTTCCTGCGACAGCGCGTCAACTTCCTCGACGGTCTCGAACCGTTGCGGGATTATCGGCGGCAACTGCCCAAAGCGCCCCACCATGCAGCCGAACTGGTACCGCGGATGCTTCTCCAATCGTTCTTTGGCGGATGGTTCTGGATTGCCTTCGCCCGCCTGGCTTGCGCCGGGAGCGATGCCGGACGCGGCCAGCACGCCCGCAATGATCAGGTGTTTCATAGTTCAATCTAATCCCGAGGGCGGCAGGCCGGGCGCGGCGTGGTGACGCGGCGGACGCTTTTCTTCCTGGTCGCGAGATGTGGGATGCGGAACGAGGCGATTGCCGATTGAACGTCTGCTTTCCGGGCCTCTTATCGGTGCGCGCTTCAGCGCGGCAGATTGCGGGTGCGAAGGCTGACACTGTTGAGGCGCTTGAACTGGAAAGGCTCAAAGCCGCAATCGCCGTCTATGAAGCGCGAGAGGTAGTGCGCGCAGGATAATCGGGGATGATGATTGTCGCGTTCGTGACCTCGTCGAACATGTGTTCGCTTACATCTGTATCCGACGCATCGTAGCGGTGGTACGGCTGAGATATGACACTGGCGGAGCGCAGTGACGATGGTTGATCTGCTCGACAAAGCTGCTGCCAGACGCTCCATTCGCACCGGATCAATGCGCGCTCACGCACTTCGTCAGGCGGAGTACTGGCTGCAGCAGGCGGCTCGCTGCTTGCGCGTTGCCGAGGAGGCTGGCGACGTCGAGGACGTCGAGCGCTTGTCGCGTCGCGTTGCGGAAAAACATCGACGGGAGATCAGGTGATGATCCGCAGATGCTAGTGACAGTCAGACCTTGGGGTCCTCGCCGGCATCTTGTTCGTAGTTGTAGAGCGGATGTTGCGGGCTATGGACGATCCTGCTGATGTTTCCCTTGTGGTAAGAGCCGGAAGAGCGCCCATATGCAAAATGCAGAAGTACAAAGCATTCCGCACTAGGTTGGATTTAATTCAACGTGAAGTCTCTGACCTTCAAACGACCACCCTGATGTTGCTTGCGTGGCAGCGACGTTGGGGGATCGAACCTACCGAGATCGCTGGACGAGCGGGCCCATCAGCCATGTTCAGGGCTGAGGCAAATCAGGCGCTATCAGCATGGAGGCGGCGATGAGCAAGCCATTTGACCCGAGAGAAGCCGCAGCGCGGGCGCTATGCCGGCGAGAGGGGCGCCCGGAGAACATCACGTTCGAGGGCAAACCGATGTGGCAGAGTTACCTCGATGTGGTCGATACGGTCCTCGAGGCCATCAAACCCGAGCCCGTCGGGCGTCACGCTGGCCAGGAGCCGGCGTCGTGGTCGGACTATACACCGGGATAGCGCGGGGCGACTTCTCGGCTTGGACGCTTATGGTCGGCGGCCAGGTGCTCCATGTCGGCCACCTTCCTGTCGGCGCCTCTCCCATCGCCGGATCGGCACCATTGATGACGACGCTCCTGACACGGCCGGGGTGGGCGGCGCGGCGGCGATCCGCCGCCTCGATGTGGTCGAAGATCGGCCTGCGGCCCAATCTCAGCATCGCCCCGCGCAGCCAGCAGACGCCCAAGCGCATGCGCGGCGAGTTCGACGTCGTCGCCTTCGGCTGGGCCAATGAGCCTAATCTGGATTCGTCCTCGCTCCTGACGCAGCTCATCCACAAGACGGGCGCTGCGGCCGGGGTCTTCAACTGGGGCGAATGGGGCGATGACAGGATCGACGCCCTGAACGCCCAGGCGGCCGTCGAGAACGATCCCGCAAAGCGCACCGCCATGCTGACCGCGGCGATGAATATCGCCAAGGACTAGCACATGCTCCTGCCGCTGCACCAGCAACCCATGGCATGGGCCGCCCGGTCGCGGATCGCGTCCCTGGTGCCGAACTCGGACAACAAGCCGCGGATGTGGCTCACCGTCATGAAGTGAGAACCAGCGCCGGTTGCCGGGCGGCCTGTCCGCCTTCCCGCGACGTCACCAAGATGCGCCGCGCCCCCCGGGGCGCGGCGCATTTCACGGTCGAGCGGCCCGGCAGCTTTGCCAGTTCGCCCCGCCTGCGCTGCGCTGGGCCGTGTCGCGGCGATCGGCTTGGATGTCTTGCCCCGATAAGGACGTTGGCTGCGACATCCGTCATTGAACGTCTTCGCCCTCTGGTCTGATAACAAGATCGCAATCGAAAAAGAAATATCTGTACAATCCTTCGTATCTGGCGCCTCAATTGCGGGCTTCTTCAGGATTTGGTGAGATATAAATTCTTGTGCAAGTTTTTTAATCACGCACTCGAGCCGAGGTGAATATTTAATATGGAAGGTTAGATCGTGACAGTTATTTCAGTTGCAGTTGTCGACGATCACCCGCTTCTGATAGAGGGGATTGCGGCCCTGCTGCAGCGGAGAGGCGATTTCGCGCTTGTGGCATCGGGGTCCTCGGCGGACCGCATTCTCTCCATCGCCGAGACCGATCGTCCTGACTGCATAATCGTCGATCTCAGCATGCCTGGCGACGTGCTGGCAGCGATGGCTGCGGCCACCAAGGCGGTCCCTGAGATGAAGCTCATCGTCTTCACGGCGTCGAGCAATGCGGATGACGCTCTCCGGGCACTCGAGGCTGGCGCCTGTGCCTATGTCCTGAAGGGCACGCCGGCAGACGACCTCTTCGAGGCGATCGCCAGTGCGCGACGCGGGGAGACTTATCTGACGCCATCGATCGCGACCAAGGTGATCGGCTCCCTGCAGCGCGCCGCCCGCGACAAGCGTACTGCGCCAAGGTCCCGGCTCACTGTCCGAGAAGATCAGATTGTCAGATTGCTCCTGTGCGGAAAGCAAAATCGCGAAATCGCCGGTGCTCTCTTGCTCAGCGAGAAGACGATCAAGAGCTATATGACAAACCTGATGGAAAAACTGGGGGCTCGCAACCGCGTCCAGGTCGTAATTGAAGCACAGAAACTGGCGTCCACGCGTGCCTGAACTTCGCGCTCATCTGCGGCCGGATGAAAGGAATCCCGATGCACATGGTCCCGATCGTGGCGGCGGTTTCCGCTCTTGCGCTCTCCGGAGCCGCCAGTGCCCAGGCTCCGCCCGGAGACTTCACGGCTGACCGGGAGATCGCGCTCAATCCGGGGGCGCCATCGGGCCCTTTGAAGAATCGATCCGTGATCGTCGTCGATATCGGCGCGCTGCCGAAGGCGGAGCGATTACGCGTCAACCAGATCGTCGCAGCACGCGGCGAGAGCGAGCTTGAGAAGCTCCGGACTGCCATTGATGCAGCACCGACCCTCATCTTTGCCCTTCGGCTGCAGGGGCTGTCTTCGCTGCACGTGCTCATCGCCGAGACCGGTGCCTATGGGCGGCTCACGCTCATCACCAAGAAGAAGATTTGATGGTGATCGAGGCCGGTCACGCCTTGGGCGTGTGCACGCCTGCGGCCCGATCATTGTGGCGCTGAACCATCCTCTCCCGGAGGGAGAACTGGCTGTTCCTGCAGGTCAGAGCTTCGGCGCCTGTGACCGCCGCGGCGGCTGTATTCGTCCCTGTGGACCTTATCGGCGTTACCTATTGTCCCCATATCCTGCCTACCGGCACAGCTTATGACTGACCGGCCGGAGGTGCTCATGGACACCGTTGTCACGCCGCTCGAGCAGCAGAACCCGGCCAAGCAAAGCCTGCGCCAGGAGCAACGCGAACAGCTCAGCGCCGAGCGTGTGGAGGGCAGGGATGCCGAGTTGACGCACGCTCTTGAGAACACATTTCCCGCGAGCGATCCGGTCGCCACGCAGGCGGCCACCAGGAACGGCGCGCCGAGGCGAGCCGAACCGGGCAACCGCTAACAGCGGACTCCACGGCAGAGAGCAATCACCTCAGCCTCAGCCTTAGCCCGGCCTGGGCTCCTGAGTTGCTGCCGATCCTGCGAGCCGCAGGGGCGATGAGTTCGCCGTCACGGGAAAAGGAAACGACCGAGGTACCCGAATTCGCGCCCGCGGTGCTGACGTCGATTGCGGCCAAGCCTCTTCGCATCCCCCTCAACCCTACCCCTTCCCGCGAAAGCCTATCGGCAAACCGCGCCTGCACGTGGCTAAGATGACGCGGGTCGTCTGCTTGCTTAATCATTCATTTGAGCGTCCAGTGAATCGGCAGTCTCTCTTCGGACCGAACCGAGACGGGCCTCGATGCCGACCTTGTCTCGGCCCACCCAAATTCCAGTCGAGCAAGGCACGGGCCAAAGCCTTTGGCGCGACAACCTGCCATGTCCGATGGTGGGGATGACGTCGCCCACAGCCGTCGGTTTCTGCGAGTTCGATTGAGCCTTCGACCGGCTTCGAAGGCAGCCGGCCGGTGCGGCAACCTGACTAGAGGCCTCTGGAACTTCTTTCGGAGAGCAGCCACTGCTTCAGTCTCTCGGCGGATTGGCCTGGTTCCGGCCAACGTACGATGGAGTCCACCATGACGAGCATCCGGCTAGGTTTGGACAATTGCCGCGCCCTTGGGGTGTGGATGGCTCCGCGCTACCCCGCCTGGGCAGCTCATCTCACGCTTGCCGCTGCATTTGCGTTGATTGCAGCGGTGTTGATGCATTGAACCGCCATCCCAGCCGGGATTCCCGCTTGCCTCAGCGGCGTGATCGGGCTCAGAGGAACGACTGGCAATGTTTCGGAACATAAGGGCGCGCACGATGGGCTCTTTGCCGCATGCCTTCCATTCAAAGACCCGGCGCCGTCAGCCATCAGCTGACCGGCAAGCGTCTCTTCGGCCCCGAGTGGTCGCAGGAGCGCCTGTCGAGTTGACCCGGCAGATGTGCGGGGATGACGACGGCAAGCGCTACACGGTGATCGTCTGGCGCCCTTATCCGCATCGCCGCCGCACCAGCTATACGCTCGATACCGGCGCGCTGGTGAACTATATCGACAACAGCAGATTCGAGATCGACAAGACCGGGGTGATCGTCACCCGACTGCCTGGGGCAGCCTGAACATGCGCGGCGGGCGCGCGTCCAGCCTCGACAACTGAGTGATCGACGGGCCGAGCGCAGGCTCCAGGAACCAAACCCGGTGTAATTTATCGCACAAGGACCGGCTTCGCCCCGGAGGCTTCCGCACCCATACGGGCCGCCTTATGAGTCGGCCGAGATTTCCCAGCTTCGACGGCTTTATCTGGATTGCGGCAGTTGGACCTGTAACGAACCCGGAGCGGCGGGCGACCGCCGTGCCAAGTCCACCATTCAGCCAACGGCAAGATTGGGTGTGGCTTGCGGACGTACGAGCGCACATCGCGTCCGGTCACGGACGGGCTTTGCGAGGTTTGACGGTGGCACTTCACCTCATCGACATCAGATCGCTCATTAGGCGAGCATCGACCTCGAATTCCGGCCCGAATGCATCGGAGACCTGTCGATGCCGGCGTCCCTGAGTTGCGCATCGCTCAACGAGCGCAGCGAGCGCAAGTCGGCTTTTAGATCCGAAGCGGACATGGTGTCAGAGGCGCCGCGTCGCCGACCAGCTTAGGCCGACGAATCCGCTGGAGCGTGGCGAAATCAAGCACAGGACTGAGGTCGTCGGCGTCTTCCCTAACGAGGCCGCCATCACCAGGCTCATCGACGCGATCCTGCTCGAACAGAATGACCGATGGGCGGTCCAGCGCTCGATACATCGCGCTGGAAAGCATCGCGCCATGAGCGATGATCCGCTCGCTAGCCTGCCAGCCGTGGCGGCCTGACCAGCCCGGCCTACGCCGGCGATCGACGGTCCTAACCGTCAGCTACACCACGAGTTGGGACACGACCGTCGACCGCCAACGCCCCTCCTGCAGGAACGTGATTCCTTAACGCTAACCGCCCATCCTTGGGGGGCATCATTCGGTAGGAACTTTTCACACTCGACCAAGCCGATGCCAATTTCAAAGCCCGCACCCGCCTGGAGTTGGCTAAGCGCCGGTCCGCTGCGGGGAATGCCGCACTGCTCTCGCCCTCCTAGTTTTCTTGATGAGTCACGGTCAGTCTTGCGAAGTGTGGGAATAGGGCGCGGTAACCGCGCCGCATCGGAGAGTCCGCCATGGCCTTCAGGGCAGCTTTCGCTGGTGTTACTCTTGTGCTGGCTCATGGCGCATCAGTCGCGAGCCAGGAGGAGCCGATCTCGCGCCCCGTGTTCGCAGTCCTGCTCAGCCCCCTTGTGAAGCAGCAAGGTGTCAGCCTCTCTTCTCAGACGGACTGTGATCATCCAGCGGTTAATTGTAAGGTTCTCGAACCGTCGCAGAACGTGGAGATCTGGCTTCGCCCGGACGAACGCGGCAATCTCGCCAGCGTCCAGATCAATTTCGACGCAATCAACGGCCGGCCAGAACCGATTTTCGTTCTGGCACGAAAAATCTGCTCGGCTGCAATCGGGGTCCTAGCGATCCGCCCCCTTGATGCCCGGGTTCTTGAGCCCTCTTTCAGCCAAGCGCGGATAACCGGCCACTGGGAAGGATTTATCGCGGGGCAGAAAATCTCGGTCCGGTTGTATCCGACCTATTCCTTCGGCGCATGCGAAGTCACCGCATCGCGCAAATAGAGAAGTGGCGCCATCGCCCCCATCCCGGTCACCGCCACCGAAGCCTGATCCGCCCCCACCGAAAGGTCCAAGGTGATTGCTAGTGGAAGGCCGGTCTGGTTTGCGCAGCCGCCCGTGCGGTCATGGTGGGGATGAAGACCTCAGGCTTGGGAGGCTTGTAGTCGAGCGAGCCGTGCGGGCGCAACGTGTTGAAGTGCCGCCGCTAGCTTTCTGTCCGTCGACCGATCCGTGCGGCCAGCGCGTAAAGTGTGGTGCCATTCTCCAGGCTGCGAGGGAGCGGATCTCCCGAGAGTTAGCCGTGAGCCAACCCAGGCTGCGAGCCAACTGTCAAAGTGAACCGCCCCGAAGCGGACATCCCAGACGTCAGGATTGGGCCACTTTTGACCCTTCAGCGGCCCGACGGGAATGTCGCAGTTGGGTCGGGAACCGAAGTCAGGCGAGCCCATTGGCAATTTCTGCTTCTGGGCAATGCGAACAGTCTCCAGGATTGCTGGCTGCTTATCGGGTTCGGTGTTTTCGGATGGCTGATGAAGCGCTTCGGCTGGCCGCCCGCTCCGCTAGGTCGCGGCCGTCGCGCTCGCTAATGGCCGGCAGATGCTGCTCGCGCGCGATCTATTCGAGCCCGCGATGGCGAGATGGATCGACCTCATGTATCGGGCTGAGAAATCGGTTTCTCATTGCGTAGATCTCAGAGATAGCCTATGAGAAACCGGTTTCTCAAGTCGAGGCTGACTGTGTCAAGCACGGTGTCGGGCGAACGTGTGACGATCTACGATGTGGCGCTGGCCGCGCGCGTCAGCACGGCTACGGCATCGAAGGCTCTCAACGATTCCGGGCGGATGACGCAGGAAACCCGAGAGCGCATCAAGCGCATCGCGCAGGAACTCGGCTTCCGGCCGAATGCGCTGGCCCGCAGCTTGACGCGCAAGCGCAGTTTCACGGTCGGCCTTTTGACGAACGACACTTATGGCCGCTTCACGCTGCCGGTGATGGCGGGGATATCCGAAGGGCTGATCGATCATGGTGTGTCGGTCTTCCTCTGCGCCGTCGAGAACAATCCCGAACTCGCCAGGATCCATGTCGATGCGATGCTCGACAAGCAGGTCGACGGCATCATCGCGACCGGCAAGCGCACCGATAAGCCGCTGCCCGTCGACCTAACCCACCTGTCCGTCCCCGTGGTCTATGCCTTGACGGCCGGCCCCAGCGACGGGCTCACGCTCGTTCCAGACGACCGTCGGGGAGCGGAGCAGGCCGTGCGCCATCTCCTCGCGCAGGGGCGGCGGCGCATTGCCCATATCACCGGTCCCTCCGACTTCGGCGTCGTGCACGAACGGGAGCTCGCCTGCACGCAAGTGCTGGCCGAAGCCGCGCAGGCGACGGATCTGGGTACGCTCTTCGGCTCGTGGTCGGAGCATTGGGGGCACCAGGCGGTCGAAACGCTGTGGTCGGGGCCCGAGGTGCCGGATGGCGTCTTCTGCGGCAATGACCAGATCGCACGCGGGGTCGTCGACGCCCTGCGCGAGCGCGGCGTGAACGTCCCGTGCGATGTGTCCGTGGTCGGTTTCGACAATTGGGAAATCGTCGCGAGGGAAACCCGCCCTCCCCTCACGACGATCGACATGAATCTCAAGGAACTGGGGCGGCAAGCAGGGCTCGCTCTCGTTCGCCAGGTCAACGGTGAGGCTGTCGAAAAGGGAGTCTGGCGGCTGCCCTGCAGCCTGATCATACGCTCGTCCTCGTGACGTTACGCCCGACAAAAAACGGCCCGAAAAACAAAGGCCACAACCGGAGGAAACGCAAATGAAGGGATTCAAGGCAGCATTGCTCGCCCTCGTTGCCATGCAGGCATCGGCGGGTGTGGCCCTGGCCCAGCAGAAGTTGAGCATGTGGTCGCGTTCCAGCAGTCAGGCATTCATGCCGGCGCTGGTCTCGGCATTCAACGCGGCTCACAAGACGCAGATCGAGCTGCAGATCGTACCGAATACGGAGATGGTGCAGAAATACGCCATCGCCGCCGCGGGCGGCTCTGCACCGGATCTCTTGTCGTTGGACCTGGTCTATACGCCCGCCTTCGCGGCATCTGGCCAACTCGAAGATCTCACCGATCTCGTCAAGGGCTTTGGCTTCTTCGATCAGCTGTCGAAGGCCCATCTCGGGGCGGGCACGTTCGAAGGCAGGATCTACGGCGTGCCGATGTCGGCTGATGCCTCGGTCATGCTTTGGAACAAGCGCCTCTTCCGCGAGGCCGGACTCAATCCGGAAAGGGGCCCAGCCAACTGGGCTGAGATCGAAGCGTTTGCCGGCAAGGTCAACGGCTTGGGCGGCGATGTTCGCGGCTTTTATTTCTCGGGAGCGTGCGGCGGCTGCAACGCCTTCACCTTCATGCCGTTGGTCTGGGCATCCGGGGGAGAGATTCTTGTCGATGGCGGTAAGCGCGCGACGCTGAACACGCCCCAGATGCGTGATGCGGTGGCGCTCTATCGCGGGCTGGTGGCGAAGGGCTATGTGCCCGAAAGCGCCAAGACGGACGCCGGCCCCAACTTCTTCGGCGGGTTTGCGACCGACAGGATCGGGTTATCGCCGATCGGCGCTTTCGCCATCGGCAATCTCGTCAAGAATTATCCCAAGGTCGAGTTCGGCGTGACGTTCCTGCCGGGGAAGGATGGCGGCAAGGCTTCCTTCGCCGGCGGCGACAATTTCGTCGTCACGGCTGGACGCAAGAATATGCCCGCAGTGAAGGAATTCCTGACCTTCGTCTATTCGCTGGAAGGCCAGACGCTGCTCGCTAAGCTCGGCAGCCTGCCGACACGCGCGGATATCGCGGCTGAAGCAGTAAAAGATCTCGACGCGCGCTATCTGACCGCGACCGAGGCGATGAAGATCGGCCGGACGCCCTCTTCTCCCGTCTACAACGACATCATCAACAGCAGCACCGGGCCCTGGAAGCAGATGCTCAACGAGGTGTTCTTCGGCAACAACGTCGAGGGTTCGCTGGTGAAGGCGGAGAGGACCATGCAGTCCATCCTGGATTCCGCCGGCAAGTAGCGGATCACGACCGCGCTCATCGTTCGCCGGGCGGGTCACCCTGCCCGGTTCGGCTCTCGCTTCTTCAGGTGAACCGATGATCCAACAGCAGATCGCCCAGGGGCGCGTGACGCCCCGCCGACGCGGCACGCGCCTGCGCCGTCAGCAACTAGCTGGTCTCCTCTTCGTGACGCCCGCGGTTCTGCTGGTACTCGTGTTCTTCCTGCTGCCGCTGGGCATGGCCTTCTGGATGTCGCTGCACAATTGGCCGCTGCTGGGCCGGCCCCGCTTCATCGGCCTGACTAACTACGTAAATCTGATGGGCGACCAGCGCTTCTGGAATGCGATGCGCTTCACCGGCTACTATACGGTGATCGTCACGATCGCGATCTTCGCGGTTGCCTTTCCGCTCGCCCTCTTCGTCGAGAAGGCGAGGCCGATGACAAAGGTTTACCGCACCGCGATCTTCCTACCGGTGGTGGTCGGCTTCGGCTCCGCCAGCCTGCTCTGGGCCTGGCTGATGAATGTCGATGTCGGCCTGTTTTCGCCGCTGGCCTATCGCCTCGGGCTGACGGAGAAGCCGGTCAACCTGCTGGCAGAGTTCGACACCACCTTCTGGTCCATCATCGTGATGGTGGTTTGGAAGACGGCCGGCTTCAACATGATCATCCTGCTCACCGGGCTGCAGGGCATCTCGTCAGAAGTGCAGGAGGCGGCGCGAATGGACGGCGCCTCGTCCTGGCAGCGCTTCCGCCGCATCACCCTGCCCCTGATGCGGCGGACCATCGCGCTGGCGCTGATCCTGTCGATCGCGGGCTCTGTACTGGCCTTCGACCAGTTCTACATCATCGCCGATGGCGGTCCCCAGAACAGCACGGTCACGGCCGTCTACTGGATATTCAGCCAGTCCTTCGTCTCGTTCCGGCTCGGCTACGGCTCGGCGATGTCGATGGTGCTGCTTGCGATCCTCGTGACAATCAGCGTCGTGCAACTGCGCCTGCTGCGCACGCCGGAGGGCGCATGATGTCCCAACGCAAGGCAGCAACCGGCCGGCGCAAGGCCTGGCAGGCGACGCGTTATCACGCGGCAGGGCTGTTCATCTCGCTCCTCTTCGTCGCACCCATCGCCTGGAGCGCGCTCGTCAGCTTCAAGACCTCGGCGGAGGCGGCCCGCCCGCCGCTGCCGCCCTGGCCGGTCGAGGGCTTCAGCACGCAAAGTTACGAGAACCTCCAGCAGTATGGCGTCGGCATCTGGACCTATGCCGGCAACAGCCTCTCGGTCGCCGCAGCGACCGTTATCGCCACGGTCATCATCAGCCTGCTAGCGGGATACGGCTTCTCACGCTTCAAGTTTCCTCTGAAGAATGTGCTGTTCGTGCTGATCATCTCGACGGTGATGATCCCGTTCCAGTCGATCCTGACGCCACTCTTCCTGATCCTCACCAAACTTGGGCTGCAGAACACACTGACCGGCATCGTGCTGATCTATGTCACCCTCCACTTGCCCTTCTCGATCTTCATGATGCGCAACGCCTTCGACGCCGTGCCCAAGGAGATCGAGGACGCGGCACGGGTGGACGGCGCATCAGTCTTCCTGATGCTGCGACGGGTGATGTTGCCGCTCGTCCTGCCCGGCGTGGCGACGGTCGCGATATTCGCTTTCCTCGCCTCCTGGAACGAGTTCCTAGCGGCCCTGATCCTGCTCACCGACCAGAAGAAGTACACGCTACCCGTGATGATGGCGGCTGTACGCTCAGGCCAGTTCGGCACCATCGACTGGGGTGCGGTGCAATCGGGCGTGATGCTGATGATGGCGCCTTGCCTCGCCCTCTTCCTGCTTCTCCAACGCTACTACATCCGCGGCCTCACCGCTGGCGCGGTGAAGTGATCCTCAAGTCGAACCGATGGGTAAGGACATGACCTCTCACGAACGGCCCCGCTTCAGCGGCTTCAGGCCTCCCGCCGTCCCCGATGTCGAGATGCGCGGCTTCTGGGGCAACCGTATCGACGCCGTCGCCGACAAGACCGCTATGATCCTCTACGAGCGTTGCGTGAGCGCGGGCATGTTCGACCAGATCGACCCGACACGACCTGTGCCGCCGGTCAAAATGCCGTGGCATACCCGTGCCGATGGCACGCCCGACACGGTCAACGTGCAGATGTTCTGGGATTCCGACGTCGCGAAGGTGATCGAAACAGCGGCCTATGCGCTCTACCGCAAGCCTAATCCCGATCTCGAAGCCAAGATCGACGCGATCATCGTCATGTTCGCCGACCTGCAGCAGCCGGACGGCTATATGAACTCTTGGTTCGTTCGGATGCAGCCTGGCCAACGCTGGAACAATCTGCGCGATTGTCACGAGCTCTATTGTGCGGGTCACCTGATGGAGGCCGCGGTGGCGTATTTTCACGCCACCGGCAAGCGCAAGCTGCTCGACGTAATGTGCCGCTATGCCGACCACATCGACGAGACATTTGGGCCGAACCCCGGCCAGAAACCCGGCTATTGCGGCCATGAGGAGATCGAACTCGCGCTGATCCGGCTCGGCCGTACGACCGGCGAGCAGCGCTATCTCGATCTCGCCCGCTACTTCGTCGAGCAGCGCGGGCAACAGCCGCACTATTTCGACGTCGAGGCCGCCGCGCGCGGTGCAGCCCCGTCGCAATGGCGCCACAAGACATATCTGTACAACCAGTCGCACATCCCGGTACGCGAGCAGACCAAGGTCGTGGGCCACGCTGTGCGGGCCATGTATCTTTATTCTGGCATGGCGGATGTGGCGACCGAGTTCGACGACGACAGCCTGACCGAGACCTTGAAAGGGCTTTGGGAGGATCTGACCTCCAAGCAGATGTATGTCACCGGCGGCATCGGCCCGGCAGCCAGCAATGAGGGCTTCACTGACTATTACGACCTGCCCAACGAAACCGCTTACGCGGAGACCTGTGCAGCCGTTGCACTGATGATGTGGGCGAGCCGGATGCTCGGGCGTGGACCGGATCGGCACTATGCCGACATCATGGAGCAGGCTCTCTACAATGGTGCCTTGTCGGGCCTGTCGATCGACGGCGAGCGCTTCTTCTACGACAATCCACTGGAAAGCCGCGGTGACCATCACCGCTGGACCTGGCATCGCTGCCCGTGCTGTCCACCAAACATCGCCCGCACGGTGGCGGCGATCGGCAGCTACATGTACGGCGTCGCGGCGGACGGCATCGCCGTGCATCTCTACGGTTCCAACACGGCGCGGCTGAGCGCCGGCGCGACGGCCGTGACGCTGACTCAAGAAACCGACTATCCGACGAATGGGCGGGTCGGGATCACCATCAGCCTAGAGGCGCCGGCAGGCTTCGCCCTCTGGCTGCGCGTACCGGGCTGGTGTGAAGTCCCTGCCCTGACGCTGAACGGCAAGCCAGTCGGTCAAAGCGAGATGCGCGACGGCTACATCCACCTGAAGCGTGAATGGCAGAACGGTGACAGGCTGGAGCTCGAACTGCCGATGCAGGTTCGGGCGCTGCATGCACATCCGGCGGTGAGGGCCGATCTCGGTCGGGTCGCGATTGCGCGCGGGCCGCTGATCTATTGCGCCGAGGAAGTCGACAACGATGCCGACCTCAACGCGCTGATCGTGCCGGAGGACCTCACGCCTTCGACGACGGTTGAGATGCCGGAACTCGGCGGGGCCCTTGCGATCGACCTGCCGGTGCGGCGCGAGCTATGGCCGCAACGAAGCGGCAGGCTCTACGATACGCATCCGCCGGAATTCGCCGAAACCGTCGCGCGCTTCGTGCCCTATCACCTTTGGGACAATCGCGACCCCGGCCAGATGCTGGTCTGGATCAGGGGCCGGCGATGAGCGGGCGCGAAACAACCACGTCGAACAAGGCGACGATCGAGCTCAAGGGCGTTCGCAAGAGCTTCGGCGCGGTCGATGTCATTCACGACCTCGACCTCAAGATTGCGGGAGGCGAGTTCGTCGTCTTCGTGGGCCCTCGGGATGCGGCAAGTCGACCTTGCTGCGCATGATCGCGGGCCTCGAGGAGGTCACGGACGGCGATATCCTGATCGCCGGGAAGGACGTTACCGATCTCGACCCGGCCAAGCGCGGCATCGCGATGGTGTTCCAATCCTATGCGCTCTATCCACATATGAGCGTGCGGGAAAACCTCGCGTTCGGTCTGGAGATCGCCAAGACGCCCGCCTCGGAGATCAGGCGGCAAGTCGAGGCCGCGGCCGAGATTCTCAAGATCGGCCCGCTGCTAGACCGCCGCCCCGGCCAGCTCTCGGGCGGGCAACGGCAGCGCGTCGCGATCGGCCGGGCCATCGTGCGCAAGCCGCTAGTCTTCCTCTTCGACGAACCTTTGAGCAACCTCGATGCCGAACTGCGCGTCAGCATGCGCGTCGAGATTGCACGGCTGCACCGCGAACTCGGCAACACGATGATCTATGTCACGCACGATCAGACCGAGGCGATGACGCTGGCCGACCGGATCGTGGTGCTGCGCGATGGCAGGATCGAGCAGGTCGGCTCCCCCAGGGAGGTATATGAAGATCCCGCCAATCTCTTCGTCGCCGGCTTCATCGGCTCGCCGAGGATGAACATCATCGACGGGATCTGCCTGGCCACCAACCGCGTCAGCATCGCCGGAACCGAGATCGAGCTCGACGCTCCGATGCCGGCCGCCGCGCAGGAGGCGATCAAACTCGGAATTCGCCCCGAGCACTGGTCAGTCGGAGAAAGGCGGGAGAATTCGCTGCCAGCGCAGGTCGAACTCGCCGAGTATCTCGGCAGCACGCGCTATCTCCACTGCAGGCTCGGCAATGGAGACGTCGTCACCGTCGAGCAGCGCGGGGGGCCGGACGCCCGGCCCGGCGACAGCCTCTGGCTGAACTGCCACCAGCCAGCCCTGAAAGTCTTTTCCGCGTCCGGCGAAGCGCGAGGCTGAACGGGCCGATCCCAGTGGGGAGGGACTTGATCCGGGGCTTATCGGTGGAAGTCTGGCGCAGTCTTCAGTAGACGTGTGTGGCGAACAGGGTCTGATTGCGCGATGGCCCTCACGCGCCGATCGATCTCGAGTAATGCGCGGTAAAGATGGCCGCGCGCGTCGAGCAAAGGCTCCAGTGCCGAGGCGAGCAGAATGGCCTCGCGCGGCGGCTCGTCGAAGCGGGGGTGATGAATCTGTTCGGCAGCCTGGCGCCATAGACCTTGAGGCACCCGCGCGCGCCCGTCGGGGTTGGTCGGCGTAGGGGAGGATAGGCTTGAGAAGCAGGGATAAGCGCGCGCCTCTATCTCCGCGCCGCAGCGATATGCATGGCGCAGTAGTTGTTCCGATGCAAAGGCGCAGTTATCCCGATTAAAATTGCAGCCTCAGCCCCGGGATGACGCGCACCCCAGCGAAGACTGGAACGCGGCCCGCGCAGTCGCCAGGGTACACAAAGCCTTAACGCGGGAGTTACCATTCTCCGTCACGTTAAATGGACCCGGCCAACGCCACCGGGCTTTCGATCGGACGGACGTTCGCGCCAGTGAACATGGATGCTGTGAAGCCGGCCGGCCAGTTCCTAGCGCCCGACATGCGCGAAACCATCGGCAAACGCGCGCGCCTGATGGTCCGGGGCGGCTTGGTCGCAGCCGCCATCATGGTCGTGACCGCCGGCTGTGCACTCTGGCAGGGCCGCCAGACCGCAATCGAGATTTCGCAGCAGCAACTCGGCACGCTCACGGCGCTGCTCTCTGAGCAAACCCGCCAGACGCTCGCGACAGCGGATCTGATGCTGCGCGGCTGGTTCGAAACCGGCACTGGGGCGGATATCGTCTCGCCGGCCGATTTCCGCGCGACATTTGGCACGCGCCAGCAATTCGACGTCCTGACGGAGCGTTCCCGAGCCATTCCGCAAATCGCCGCGGTAACGATCGTTGACATGCAGGGCGATGTCGTAAACTCGACACGGTCCTTCCCGCCGCCTCCGCACAGCCTGAAAGACAGGGAACCCTTCCTGGCCCATATGGCCGATCCTGCGCTTGCGCTGCACCTGGCCGCGCCGGTCCTCGGCTCCAGCGCGGCGGAAAGGACGATTGTCCTGTCCCGCAAGATGCGGAACCGGAGCGGGACCGTAATCGGCCTCGCCCTGGTTGAGATCGAAACGGGCTTCTTCAGCGCCTTCTACGACAAGGCCCGGGCCGATGAGCTCGTTCATGTCGCGCTGTTTCGCCGCGACGGCGTGCTGCTCGCCAGCCTGCCGAGCTATGATGACGCCGTTGACCGCCCGCTCGCGGACCGCTCCGCCCTGTTCCGCGCCCTGCCCGAGGCGGCCGCATCCGCCAGCACCTTGTCCGCCGGGAGGCGCATTGCCGGCTCGCAGGAAAGCGAGGCGGGGATTATCTCGGCGCGGGCAGTTCCCGATTATCCGCTCCAGATTAGTATCGCGGTACCGGAGGAGTTGATCTTCCGCTACTGGTGGAAGCGCGCGCTGATACTCGGCGGCATCGTCGCCTTATTCGTCGGCTTGATCTGCCTCCTGACCTCCTGGATCGCTAAGCTGCTGCGGCAGCACGGCGCCACGCTCGCCGAACTCGCGGCTTCCGAAAAGATGGCCTCGGACCAGATCCAGGAGCTGCAGATCCGGGATGCGCGCGAGGCGCTGCTGCGGCGCGACGCTGCTATGAAGTCCCGCGTGACGGCCTTCGACACGCAATTGCGTAGTTCGCTCGACCGGCTCGGCCGGATGATCGAAAGCGTGGCCAGTCTGTCGGAGCGAATGATGGCGGCGGCCGGGCAAGCGCGCGAGGGCAGCGAGCGGGCTGAGATCGCCTCCAGCCGCGCCGCCGACCATGTCACCAGCGTGGCCGCTAATGCCGAGAACATCTCCGGCGCCGGGCACGAGATCGCCGCGCGCGTGGCGGATTCCGTCAGCACTGCCGCCGACGTAATCGCAGAAGCTGACCGGACCGACCTCGCCATCGCGCAGCTGGCGGAAGCGACGAACCAGATCGACCACGTCTCGACCCTGATCAGCGAGATCGCCAGCCAGACCAAGCTGCTGGCGCTCAACGCCACGATCGAGGCCGCCCGCGCCGGCCAGGCCGGCCGCGGTTTTTCTGTCGTCGCCTCTGAGGTCAGGTCGCTGGCCGCGCAGACGAGCGGCGCGACCAGCGAGATCGGCCGCCAGATCGAAGCGATCCAGCTGGCGAGTCAGCGCTGCATCGAGGCGCTCCAAAGCATCCGGGGCCGGATGCTGGAAACGCAAACGCTCGGCGAGCGCGTTGCCGACCGGGTCGCCGGGCAGAGCCGCTCGACCGCTCAGATCGCGCTTACCATCCGGTCGGCGGCCCACGATGCGCAGGGTGTACTGGCCAGTGCGAGGGCCGTGCGCGAGGCGGCCGACCTGTCCAGTACCAGCGCGATCGACGTGATGGCGCTGGCCCGCGACCTCGACGGCGAGGCAAGGCGGATCAGGAGCCAGGTCGGCGAGTTCTTCGGGACTCTGGACGCAGCTTGAAGGATGGTGCGACGTCATTCGCCGTGATGGTCGTGACTGCGACGGCACGACGAGCATCTCCGCAACATGTCTGGAAGTAAATCGCCTAGGTGCTTCAACTTGACTGCCGCACAGCGGATTCTGACCGTCAGCAACGGGCCAACTGGCCACTAGGCACTGATCCGCAAATGTCTCAGACGGGTCGATTCTGCCCTTTGGATCTCGGTCCGCAAGCTGACTTCGATCGGGCGACTCCAACTCGACTGCTTCCCCCGTATCCTCGCAACTAATCAATCCGGCGACTTCGGCAGCACGCCCATGACCGCCCGCCCGCGCTCAGTTAGCGTGTAGGTGTTGATGCCGGCCCAGACTGGCGCGGACGTCCATTCAATCAGCCCCTTGCGGATCAGTTCCTCGCGCGCCTTGCTCGGTCTCAAATCGACGCAGCCCCTGTCTGGCCGAAGCAGTTGCAAGATCCAGATTTCATCGCGCGTCAGCATCCGGCTCCGCTTCCTCTCCTGCTCAACCATCCTCAACCAGTTGATCAGCCGGGCAACGCCGATTGGTCGAGGCTCCGCCGAACAAATCTCTGTCCGACTTTAGCAAGACCGCCGTCCAGCCCGGGGGTAGTTTCTCGCCAACGTCGCACGAGCGCGACGTAGCCGCGAAGTGGCAGGAATGCCTTGCCCCCAGGCGACAACGCCGAACGTCCCTGCTGCGGACGCAGGCAATCGGCGTCAATCCCATTCACCGCAAACCAGGGCACTATGTCGATACGGAAACTTTGCGCGGGGATGTTAGTCGCGGGCGCTCTGTCGATTGGCGCGCTTGGCATTTCGAGCCAAGCCAGTTCGGCGGACAAGAATGGCAACTACACTGTGCATGCCCTCGAAGGCGCCAACACTTGCGCTTTTGTGTTGCGGGTTACCGACGCAGAGAATGCACGACGCGATCGTCTAGCCGACAACAGTCCAGCATCAAAATATTCGTCAGATTGGCAGATCGTGACGGCCTATGTTGGTGGCTATCTCAGCGCATTTAATCTACTGACGCCGATCACCAATGATATCGTGGGAAGTGGGGGGCTCGCTGGCGCGAAGCTCTGGCTCACAAACCATTGCCGTCTAAATCCGACTGACTCGCTTGATGCAGCGTTGAAGGAATTTACTTTCTCGAACTTTTCCAAGCGCATCGTCAGTAAGGGTAACTGAGATGACACGCGGGAAAGCAATCATTGTCGGGCTATTCGCTGTTTCTGGCATCGCTGCTATCGGTGCCAAGGGCGACAAAACCTCCGCCAGCAATTCCAAACAGCGCGAAATCCTCGGGCCTCGCCAGCCCAGCGCGCGGGAACTTAAACAAGCCGCGCTAGCTAAGATCACTATCCTGTCGATGGACTGGGAGATCGGGGGCTTTGGCACCATGATGCTCGCCGATTTGCGGGTGAAGAACGACAACGAGTTCGGCGTGAAGGACATCAGGGTTGAATGCACCACTGCCGGCGCCAGTGGCACCGCCCTCTCATCGCCCAGCACTGTCGTCTACGACACGGTGCCGGCTGGCAAGGCCAAGCTGTTTCGGAGAGTCCATCTCGGCTCCGTCAATCGCCAGAGCAAAACGGCAGGCTGCGCAATTGCCGACTTCAAGCAGTGATGGTTTCGACCAACCCGAACCTGCGTTGACGGCGCCCTCCGCCGTGCTTTGACTCTGCGATGGGCACGTTTCTAGCGCGGTCCATGCCCGTGGCGCCCCGATTTATAGTCGCTCCTGACATCCGCAGCGATCCCCCGGCTCCAGACGCACCAGCGCGGAGAACCCTAGATCCTGAGCGAGTGCGCCTCGCAGGAGCGCCACAAACGCCCGTCCCTTGTCCGGGGAAACGCGCCAGAAGTTGACATTCGAAACCTGCCGGACACGGACATCGAATATGTGGCGCTAAGCATATTTGCGTTGCGGGCCTTCGTAAGGCTTAGAAAATCAACCTTGGCGCGGTTTAAGCTCCGAATTTGCGTTATGGCGGCGACAAAGAGGAAAGTTATGCGCATCGATTCCCCCGACGTCGAACAGCTGATCGATCTGCCCTTGGGGGTTGGTGAGGGCGCGTTCTGGCACTCAGCCGAACAAGCGCTGTATTTCGTGGACATCCTGGCTCCCGCCCTGTTCCGGCTCGATCCCGTATCGCGCGCGCTTACGCGCTGGGATATGCCGAGCGCGATCGGGAGTTTTGGTCTGTGTCGCGATGGCCGGGCGATCGTGGCCTTGCGCCACGGCATACACATGTTCGACTTCACCAGCGGCCGGTTCGAGCTCGTGGCCCATCCCGAGGCCGACCGGCCCGGCAATCGCCTGAATGACGGCAAGGTCGGCCCCGATGGTCGCTTCTGGGTCGGCAGCATGGACGATACGCCGGATAAGCAGCCGGTCGCCTCGCTCTATCGCGTCGATCATGACGGCACCTGCAAACGGATGCTCGATGGCCTCATCGTCTCGAACGGCCTGGCCTGGTCCGCGGACGGACGAACACTGTTTCACTCCGACAGCCGCGGCAAATTCGTTCAGGCCTTTGACTATGACCTGTCCAGCGGCGGGCTAAGCCGCCAGCGCCGCCTTTGCCTGCTGGAAGAGGAGGATGGCCGGCCCGATGGAGCGGCCTGCGATGCCGAGGGCTATTACTGGTCGGCCGGGGTCTCCGCCGGCTGCCTCAACCGGATCGCGCCGGATGGCAGGATCGACCGCAAGGTTCTTCTGCCCGTGCCGGCCCCGACCATGCCCTGTTTCGGCGGGCCCGATCTGAGGACGCTCTTCGTCACCTCGTTGACCACGGACCGCACCGGCACGAAGCGGGAGGGAACGGTGCTGTCGTTCCGCGTCGACGTGCCAGGCGCGCCAGTGGCCCGGTTCGGCGAGCCGCTGGACATGGGCCTATAGGCCGGTTCTCGCAGGGCCGGTTTCAGAAGCGCGGGCGCGCCGGATTGAAGTCCGGCCGGTACTTGCGCATCTCCTTGGTGTCGTCGCGCACCCGGATGCCGCAATCGAGATATTGCTGGTGAAAGCGCGCCAGCGCGGCGCGGTCCAGCCGCACGCCAAGTCCGGGGCCTTCCGGCGGCGCAAGCGAGCCGTCCTCGATTCTGAGCTTGCCGCCCTCGATGACCTCCTCGACCTGCCAAGGATAATGCGTGTCGCAGGCATAGGCGAGATTGGGGATCGTGGCGCCGACATGGGTCATCGCCGCCAGGCTGATACCCATATGCGAATTCGAGTGCATCGAGATGCCGAAGCCGAAGACGCGACCGAGATGGGCGAGATGCTGGGTGGCGCGCAGGCCGCCCCAGTAATGATGGTCGGACAGGACGACCTGGACGGCGTTCAGGCGGATCGTTTCGGGAATATGGCCGAAGGCGATCGTGACCATGTTGGTGGCGAGCGGCATCGGCGCGAAGGTCGCGACCTGCCCCATCTCGGCGAGCGTCCGGGTGGGATCCTCGAGATATTCGAGCAATCCCTCCAGTTGCGGCATCACGCGCCGCGTCGTCTCGACCGACCAGCCGGCATTGGGATCGATCCGCAAGGGGTGGTCCGGAAACGCCTTGCGCAGGTGGCGGAGCGTCTCGATCTCGAAATCCGGCTCGAACACGCCGGCCTTGAGCTTGATGGAACCGAAGCCGAACTCGCTCACCATCCGGCGCGCCTGCTCGACCATCTGCTCATGGCTGAGCGCCTCGCCCCAATCATCGGCGGGATAACCGGGATCATCCTTGTGCCGTGCGAACTTGTAGAAGAGATAGGCGCTGTAGGGCACCCGGTCGCGCAGCTTGCCGCCAAGGATGTCGTAGAGCGGGCGGCCGGTGATCTGGCCCTGGAGATCGAGGAAGGCGACCTCGAAGGCGGCGAGCGCCGAGGCGCGGGCTTTGTCGCCGGCCGGCCCGAAGGTCTGGCCGGGATCCGGGTTGTCGCCGACCGCCGCATAGACGACGCGCGTCAGCCCGTTCAGGTCGAAGGGATCGAGCCCGACCAGGCCGGCTTTCGCCTTGCCCAGATTGGCCAGGGTTTCCAGGTCGCCATAGCTCTCGCCGAGCCCGACATGGCCGTCGGCGGTTTCGATCTCGATGATGCTGCGCAGGGCCCAGGGCTCGTGCACGCCGGATACATTCAGAAGCGGCGGGTCGCGGAAGGCAATCGGAGTGATACGGACATCGATGATGCGCATCTGAGGCCTCGGCAGGATGGGGGGCAAGGTGGGGTCAGTGAGCTGGATCGTCGGGGGGCGAGCTGGCTGCTCATGCAACTGGCGCGGTCGGAGGAACGGGCGCGCCGGCATATTCGAGGGAGCAGAAGCCGCCGCCCTGGAAATAGAGTGCGGGCGGCTCGTGCGTGAGCTCGGCCTCCCCTGCCATGGCCTCCTGCGTGTAGTCCTCGGCATGATCCTGGGGCCTGTAGCCCAGCCGATGGGCGACGGCATTGTCGTACCAGCCGCCGGCATTGTCCGAGACGCCGTAGACGATGGTGTTGTGGATGTCGGGATGCTCCAGCCCGATCAGGCAGAGCTGGGCGAGATCGCGTCCGCTGATCCAGATCTTCAGCGTGCGGGCATTGCCGGGGATGTCGGCGGCATTGCCGATCCGCACATGCATGCTGCGGATGCCGTATTTGTCGGCATAGAGCGCGCCAACCGCCTCCCCCCAGCATTTGCTGAGCCCGTAGCGGCCGTCCGGCCGCGGCAGGACCGTCTCGTCGAGGCGCTGATGCCTGGGATAGAAGCCGACGGCATGGTTGCTCGAACCGAAGACGACGCGCCCGACGCCCCGGCGTCGCGCCGCTTCATAGACATTCCAGGTGCCGACGACATTGGCCTGCAGGATGGCCTCGAACGGCGCTTCGCGCACGACACCCGCCATGTGGATCACTGCATCCATGCCCGTCATGGCCCGCTCGACGGCGGCGATGTCGGAGATATCGGCCTGTACGGCCTCCTCGTTGGCGGCAAGGGCGGTTGGAGCCACAGTGTCGAGAATGCGGATGCGCGTGAAGCGCGCGCCGAGTTCCTGGCGCAGTTTTCGCCCGATATTGCCGGCGCCGCCCGTGATCAGAAGGTTGCGAATGACGGTCGGCTCTTGCTGTACCATGCGTCCTCTCCCGGCTTTTGTTCTTGGAACGAGTGGGTCCGATGCGTCTCCGGTTCAGCGCAGCAGGGCGGCACGAAGCCGCCTGTCGAGGGCAAAGACGCTCCCGGATGCCGGGGCTTCGGCAATCTGCTGCGGCGTCAGTCCAATCCGGCCACTCGTGACATAGAGCAGGTCCCCGCCCTGCCCGCCGAAGGCCAGTCCGGTGGGACGCGGCACCGGCAGGGACAGGAGCCGCATGTCGGAACCGTCGCGCCGCAGACGCGCCAGGCTCCAGCCATCCCAGAGGGCAACCCAGAGATGATCAGGCTCCTCCAGGGCCAGGGCCATGGGGCGGCCATGGATGGCGTCGACCCGCGCGACCAGCTCCTGGCCCGCGCATTTTCCGTCTGGGGCGATCCGGACGCGGATGATCTCGCCTGCAGCTCTCAAGGCCGCATAGAGATGATGCCCGACCGGGTCGATCAGGATATCGGTGGCGGCGGCCGGCAATTCCGCCTCCAGAACAGGTTTCCCGGCCGCAAGCCGGTACAGGCCGGGTCCGGCAGGAGAGGACGACGTTTCGCCGGTCCCGAACCAGATCTGCCCATCCGGCCCATGGCAAGCGGACGAGATCCCGGCCAGCAATTCCAACGGCAAGGGCGGGTCCAGGGAGGCGAAGTGTGCATTGCGGTCGACGGTCATGGCGCCCTTTTCCGTCGCCACGAACCAGCGGCCCTCGCCGATCGGGGTCAGGGCCATCGCAGGCGCGGTAAACTTCGCCATCACCTCCGAGCGGGACGGAGCCCCGGATTCACCGGCTCCCGCACGCATGATCGCAGGTGCCAGCGCATCCAGCCAGAGCAGCGAACCCGTCTCTGCATCCCAGCTCGGCGACTTTCCCAGGAAGGAACGCCCGATGGCGGCGAGCGGCACTTCTGCGCCATCGGGCCTGGCGCGCGGACGCACCCCGCCCTGCCGCCTGACGGCCTCACCGAGCCGCCGGGCGGCGGTCGCAACCTCGGGCCCGAGCTGGTGCACCCGCTCCAGCGTCATCCGATAGCAGGGGCCAGATACCGTGAAGGCTCCGAGCGGGACGTCGCCCTCGCCCGGCACGGCGGCGCTGACGCAGCGAACCCCCTCCATGAACTCCTCGTCATCGATCGCGTATCCCCGCTGCCGGAAGACATCGAGCTGCGAGCGCAGCTGGGCCGGATCCGTGATCGTGCGGTCCGTGACGCGCTCGAAGCTCATGCGGCCGATCAGGGCCTCACGCTCGGCAGGTGCGAGCGCCGCGAGATGCGCCTTGCCCATCCCGGAGCAATAGAGCGGCCGCAGGCTGCCGAGCGGAGCTCCCGTGCTGATCGGATAAAGGCTCATGATCTTCTGGATGATGATCATGTTGGTGCCGCCCGGCGCGGCGAAATAGACGGTCTCCCCGCTGAGCTCGTGAAGCCAGCGGATCTCCGTCATGGCGAGCATCGGCAGGTCCGGCATCGGCCAGACGGCCTGGGCGTATTCGAGGAACCGGAAGCCCGGGAAATAGCCCTGCCCGCTCGCCTCGACGCGCACCAGGCCGCGCTGCTGCAACGTGTTGATGATGCGGTAGACCGTGCTGCGCGGAACGCCCAGCTCGTCGGCCAGGGTCTGCGCCCTGTGTTCGCCCGGCGAGGCTGCGATCAGATCGATCAGGTTCAGCGCCTTGCCGACGAGCCTCGTGCCGCGAATCTCGGTGACGGCGCTGCCCTTCTGCCCCTCGTCTTCGGGCGCGACATCCGGTTCGAGGCTGACGAGGCGATGACGCATGAGACGGGGGCGGCCTGTCGGAGCGGGCTGAGGCGGAGCGGGCCAAAGCTTACGCAGACACGCAATCGGCCGCAATGGCTCAGTATCACAATGTGAGAATTACCGCTGCGCAACGTGAGAAGCAACTCACCTTTTCATACATAGTAAGAATGGTCGTTGACAGCCTGCGCAGCCACTCCTAGCCTTTCCCCAAGATCGGGGTTCTCCCGGCTCAGTGGGGACGAAACGTGGCAATGGTGGACGCGACGACGTCACCACTCCGTTCGGCAGAGGCCTCGCCTCACGTCCACGCCCTGGCGGCGGGACGGATGCGCGCGAGCGTGAGGCCGCTCGATGGCGGGCGGCTCGCGTCGCTGTGGCGGGAGGAGCCCGGGGGCGGCCGCACCGACGTGCTGGTGCCGCTGCCTGAGACCGGCTTCGACCCGCTGTTCTGGCCGAAGGCCGGCACCTATCCGCTCGTTCCGTTTTCCAACCGCATCCGCGGAGCCGCGTTCCGGTTTGGCGAAACCCCGGTCGCGCTTGCGCCGCACCCGGCCGCGGCGCCCCATGCGCTGCATGGCTTCTGCCAGATGCGGCCATGGACCATGACCCGGCACTCGCAGGTGCAGGTCGAGATGCGCTATCGGCACGCCCCGGAGAGCGCTCCGGATGCCTGGCCCTGGGAATTCGAGGCCATCCAGCGCATCACGCTGGACGCGTCCGGCGTGACCCACGAAATCGGCGTCGAAAGCCGGGCAGCGTCACCGATGCCGATCGGCCTGGGGCTTCATCCCTATTTCGCGGTATCGCAGGGCGACCGCATCAGCTTTGCCGCCGATGCCGTGTGGAAAGCGGATGCCAACGGCTGCGGCCGGGAGCTTTTGACGCTCACGGGCAGTGCCCGCCTCCACGATTCGCGCCATGGCGAGGATGAGGTCACGACCTATCACGCCGGCTGGGGCGGAACGGCGTCGCTCGATCGGCGCGATGGCACGCGGGTCGTGATCGAGGCGAACGCCCCGCTCGACCACCTCGTGTTCCACGTCCCGGCCGGCGGGCGCTACCTGTGCCTCGAGCCGGTGAGCCATGTCGCCGACGCCTTCAACCTCGCGGCTTCAGGAAAGGCGGGCACTGGCGCCCGGGTGCTGCGCGCCGGCGAGGCGATCTCGGCCACGATGCGGATCGAGCTGGCATGAGGTGAGCCGAAAGGCGGCAGCGACCATTCTACCCAAGGCGACAAAGCCGAAAGGCCGGGCATCATCTCTATCGGGAGGAAAGCATGAGCAGGGATACCGAACACGGACCACGTCTGCGCCCAGGCCTCGATCGTCGCGACATGCTGAAGGGGCTTGCCGGCGCCACCGCGCTCTCGGCCCTGCCCGATATGGCTTTCGCCCAGGCGGCCAAGGAAGCGCCGGCTCTCGCGAAGCTTGCGGCCGAAGGCAAGCTGCCACCGCTGGCCGAGCGCATCTCGGGAAATCCGCTGGTCATCACGGTGGAGAAGGTCGGCCGCTATGGCGGCTCGCTCAGGCGGGGCCTGCGCGGCTCGTCCGACCATAACGGCATCCTGCGCATGGTCGGCAACCAGGGCCTCGTACGCTGGAACCTTGCCTTCACCGCAGTCCTGCCGAACGTGGCCGACAAATGGGAGGTCAACGCGGATTCGACCGAGTTCACCTTCCATCTCCGCAAGGGCATGAAATGGTCCGACGGCAAGCCGTTCACGGCCGATGACGTCGTCTTCTCGATCGAGGACTGCGCCAAGAATACCGAGCTCTACAAGTCGGCCCCTTCGCCGATCGTGATCGACAACAAGGCGGGCACCGCGACCAGGATCGACGAAACCACGGTCAAGTTCACCTTCGCCAGCCCCTATGCCCTGTTCCTCGAGATGATGGCGACCCCGCTCGGGCAGCATCCGACGCTGTTCGCCAAGCACTACTGCAGCCAGTTCCATCCGAAGTACAATCCCGGCGTGGCGGAGCTGGTCAAGGCGGCGAACCTCTCCGACTGGGGCACGCTGTTCCGCAACAAGTGCGGCGATATCGAGATTCCGTCGCGCTGGGGCAATGCCGACAAGCCGACGCTCGACCCCTGGGTCATCAAGGAGCCCTATACCGGCGGCGCGACGCGCGTGGTGATGGAGCGCAATCCCTATTTCTGGCAGGTCGACACCGCCGGCAACCAGCTACCCTATATCGACAGGCTCAGTTTCAGCATCTCGCAGGACGTCGAGTCGCTGATGCTGGACGCGATTTCCGGGCGCCTCGACATCCAGGAGCGCCATCTCGACACGCTCCAGAACAAGCCGACTCTGTCGCAGAACATGCAGAAGGGCGGCTACCGCCTGATCGAGCTGGTCAGCTCCTCGTCGCAGCAGGTTCAGATCTACCTGAACATGACGCACAAGGACGCGAAGATGCGGGAGATGTTCGCCAACAAGGAGTTCCGCAAGGCGCTCTCGCTGGGCATGGACCGCAAGGAAATCATCGACCTCGTCTATCTCGGCCAGTCGCAGCCGCACCAGACCGGACCGCGCCCGGGCCACCCCTGGTATCATGCGGGCCTGTCCGAGCAGTTCACCAGCCACGACCCGGCCCAGGCCAACGCCATCCTAGACAAGCTCGGTTACGCCAAGAAGGACGCCAACGGCATCAGGCTGCGGCCGGACGGGCAGAGGATCTTCTTCGCCATCGACGTGATCCCGACCCTGTATCCCGACGAGGTCGACGCGCTCGAACTGGTGAAGCGCCACTGGGCCGAGATCGGCGTCGACATCAAGGTCAATACGATCGAGCGCGCGCTCTACTACACGCGCGGCGACAATAACGACCATGACGCCGCCGTCTGGCCGGGGCCCGGCGGGCTCGATCCGATGCTCGATCCGCGCGACTATTTCGCCCAGCACACCCAGGGCTCGCGCTACGCGATTCCGTGGGCGCAATGGTACGTTTCGGGCGGCAAGGACGGCCAGGAGCCGCCGGAGGGCCAGAAGCAGCGGATGAAGCTCTTCGATCAGGCCCGCGCCACCGCCGACCTGGAGAAGCGCGCGGCGCTCATGAAGCACGTCTTCGACCTGACGGCTGAGGCGTTCGAGACGATCGGCATCTGCCTGGCGGTCAACGCCTTCGGCATCTGCAAGAACAACCTGCAGAACGTGCCGCAGAAGTATCCGAACGCCTGGACCTGGCCCAATCCCGGCCCGGCCCTGCCGCAGCAGTTCTTCTTCGCGACCTGATCGGCGGGAGCCCGGCGGCGCCGTCGGCGCGACCGGGCTCCTCCAATCGAGACAGGCAGTGCCATGCTTCGCTTCATCGCCAAGCGCCTCCTCTGGATGGTGCCCTCGCTGATCGTCGTCAGCTTTCTTGCCTTCGTGCTGATCCAGCTCCCGCCGGGCGACTTCGTCACGACCTATATCGCGACGCTCGCCGCCTCGAACGAAGTGGTCGACCAGAACACGGCTGCCGATCTGCGGGTTCGCTTCGGGCTCGACCAGCCGATGATCGTCCAATATTTCAAGTGGATCAGCGGCATCGTGCTCAGAGGCGATTTCGGCCTCAGCTTCGAATGGCAGCAGCCGGTCAGCGACCTGATCTGGGAACGGATGGCGCTGACCCTGGTGCTGACCTTCTCGACGCTGCTCGCGACCTGGGGCATCGCGCTGCCGATCGGCGTGTTCTCGGCGGTCAAGAAATATTCGATCGGCGACTATATCGTCACCTTCTTCAGCTTCCTCGGCCTTGCCATCCCGAGCTTCCTGCTCGCGCTCGTGCTGATGTATGTCGCGGCGGTCGAGTTCGGGCAGGAGGTCGGCGGGCTCTTCTCCGAGCAGTATGTCACGGCGCCCTGGAGCATCGGCAAGGTCATCGACCTGCTGCAGCATCTCTGGATTCCGGTCATCATCCTGGCCGTCTCGGGCACCGCCAGCCTGATCCGCGTCATGCGCGCCAACATGCTGGACGAGCTCAACAAACCCTATGTCACGACCGCGCGCGCCAAGGGCCTCTCGGAATTCCACCTGCTGGTGAAATACCCGCTCCGCCTCGCGCTCAACCCGTTCATCTCGACGATTTCCTGGCTGCTGCCGAACCTCGTCTCCGGCTCGATCATCGTCGCCATCGTGCTGAGCCTGCCGACCGCGGGGCCGCTCCTGCTCCAGTCGCTGATGAGCCAGGACATGTATCTGGCCGGCGCCTTCGTGCTGCTGATCTGCACGCTCACGCTGATCGGCTCGCTGATCAGCGACATCCTGCTCGCCCTCGTCGATCCACGCATCAGGCTGGAATAGACAATGACCGACGCTGCCCTCTCATCCGTCGACAGCAAGCGGCTGGCCGTCGCCTCGCAATGGCAGCTCGTCTGGTGGGCGTTCAAGCGCCACCACCTCGCCATGGCCGGGCTGGTCGTCACGGTGTTCCTCTACATCATCGCCATCGCGCCCGGCTTCTTCGCCATCAACGACCCGTCGCTGCAGAATGCGCGGGCTGCCTTTCATCCGCCGCAGGTGATCCATTTCATCGACAGGGCGAAGGATGGGAGTTGGACGTTCCGCCCCTTCATCCATCCCTCCGTTTTCAAGCGCGATCCGCAGACGCTCTCGGCGATCTATAGCGAAGACAAGACCCGCAAGAGCTATGTCCGGTTCTTCGGCGCGGGCTATGAGTACAGGCTGTTCGGCCTGTTCAGCACGACCACCCACCTGATCGCCTCGGAGAACAAGGCCCAGCCGATCTTCCTGCTCGGGACGGACCGCCTCGGCCGCTGCGTCTTCAGCCGCATCATCCAGGGCACCCAGATCTCCCTCTCGGTCGGCCTGGTCGGCGTCCTGCTCTCCCTCACCATCGGGATCCTGCTCGGCGGCATCTCCGGCTATTACGGCGGGCGGATCGATTTCGCGGTGCAGCGCGTCATCGAATTCGTGCTGTCATTGCCCAGCATCCCGATCTGGCTCGCACTCTCGGCGGCCCTGCCGCAGGATTGGCCGGCGACGCTCAATTACTTCATGATCACGCTGATCCTCTCGCTGACCGGATGGGCGCAACTGGCCCGGGTGGTGAGAGGCCGGTTCCTGAGCCTGCGCACCGAAGAATTCGTCACCGCGGCGCGGCTCGACGGCGCTTCGGAAGGACGGGTGATCTTCCGCCACATGCTGCCGAGCTTCGCCAGCCACATCATCGCGTCGATCTCGCTGGCGATCCCCGCGATGATCCTCGCCGAGACCGCGCTCAGCTTCCTGGGCCTCGGCCTGCAGCCGCCGACCATCTCCTGGGGGGTGCTGCTGCGCGAGGCCCAGAACATCCGCTCGATCGCGACCGCCCCCTGGCTGTTCGCGCCCGGCGTCGCGGTGGTGATCGCCGTGATCGCCCTCAACTTCCTGGGAGACGGATTGCGCGACGCCGCCGATCCGTACAACAAATGAGCCTGGTCGATCTCGCCATTGCCCCGGAGGCCCGGGCAGCTGCACCGGCCCCGGCCATCCTCGAAGTCACCGATCTCGTGACGCATTTTCCCGTGCGGGGCGGGGTCGTCAGGGCCGTCGACGGGGTATCCTTCACCCTGCGGCGCGGCAAGACGCTCTGCATCGTCGGGGAAAGCGGTTCCGGCAAGAGCGTGACCGCGCGCTCGATCCTGCAGATCGTCGATGCGCCCGGACATATCGTCTCGGGTTCGATGGTTCTGCATCGCCCCGACGGAACCTCGGTCGACCTCGCGAAGCTCAATCCGCGCGGGCGCGAGATCCGCTCCGTGCGTGGCCGAGAGATCGCGATGATTTTCCAGGAGCCGATGTCTTCGCTGTCCCCGGTCCACACGGTCGGCGACCAGATCATGGAAGTGCTGCAGCTCCACCTGAACATGGGCAAGAAGGAGGCCCGCGCGCGCTGCATCGAATTGCTGAAGCAGGTCGAGATCCCCAAGCCCGATGCCGCGGTGGACCGCTACACGTTCGAGTTCTCGGGTGGCATGCGCCAACGCGTGATGATCGCGATGGCGCTTGCCTGCAATCCCTCGCTGCTCATCGCCGACGAGCCGACGACTGCGCTGGACGTCACCACGCAAGCCGAGATCCTGGATCTGATCAGGCGGCTGCAGACGCAGCACGGCATGGCGGTGATGTTCATCACCCATGATATGGGCGTAGTCGCCGAGATCGCGGACGACGTGCTGGTGATGCACCACGGCAAGGTCATGGAGAGCGGCCCGGTCGACTCAATTTTCCATGCACCGCAGGATGCCTACACTCGCATGCTGATCGGCTCCGTGCTCAAGCTGGAGCAGAAGGCCGAAATCCGGCTCAAGCGCCCGCCGATCGCCGAGGAAGCCGCGCCAGTCCTGCAGGTCAGGAACCTCGGAATGTATTTCGGCTCGCCGAAGGCCCCGCTCAGGGCCGTCGACGATGTCTCGCTGGAGGTCAGGCCGGGCGAGACTCTCGGCATCGTCGGCGAATCCGGCTCGGGCAAGACGACGATGGGGCGCTGCCTGCTCCGGGTCTACGAGCCGCAGGCCGGAACGATCGACTATCGCCGCGCCGATGGCGAGGTCGTCGACCTGCTCAAGGCCGACAAGGTGACGCTGAAGGCCTGCCGGCGCGAGATCCGGATGATCTTCCAGGACCCGGTCGGTTCGCTCAACCCGCGCATGACGGTGGCCCAGATCGTCGGCGAGCCGCTGCTCGTCAACAAGATCGCGGAAGGCCGGGAGCTCGACGACCGTGTCGCCGAGCTGTTGCGGCAGGTCGGCCTGGAGCCGTCCTGGCGGGAGCGCTATCCGCACGCCTTCTCCGGCGGCCAGCGCCAGCGCATCGGCATCGCCCGCGCCATCGCGCTCAATCCCCGTGTCATCGTCGCCGATGAGGCGACCTCGGCGCTCGACGTGTCGCTGCGCTCGCAGATGCTCGATCTGATGATGAACCTGCAGGACAGGCTCGGCCTGTCCTACGTCTTCATCAGCCACGATATCGGCGTGATCCGCTACATGTGCGACCGAGTCGCGGTGATGTATCGCGGCAAGGTGGTCGAGACCGGACCGGCCGATCAGGTCTGCAACGCGCCAACGCATGCCTATACTCAGGCGCTGCTCTCGGCCATTCCGCGGCCCGATCCCAGGGCCCGCAGCATCCATCGCCGGCATCGCTATGTCGGCTAGTTGAACCCCCGGGGCATCGCCATGAAGATCGTCGATATCAGGACCTTCCTGATGCATGCGGGTGCGCCCAGCCTCAAGAGCTGGGCGTCGGATGGATCGTTCGGCGCGCAGCAATTCTCGAAGAACCTCACGGGCAGCCGCAACTGGCTGTTTGTCAAGGTTGTCACTGACGAAGGCATTGTAGGCATCGGCGAATGCTCGGGCTGGCCGCGCGTCATCAGGACGGCGGTCGAGGACCTGAAATCGCTGCTGGTTGGCGAGGATCCGACGCATATCGAGCGCCTGTGGCAGAAGATGCAGGTCGCGATCATGGGCCACGGCATGACCGGCGTGGTCGGCGCCGGCGCGATGACCGGCATCGACATGGCGCTCTGGGACATCAAGGGCAAGGCGCTGAACACGCCAGTCTGGAACCTGCTCGGTGGCAAACTGCGCGACAAGATCCGCATCTATGGCCACGCGAATACCCCGGAGACCGCATTGTCGCTGAAGCAGCGCGGCGTCACCGCGATCAAATGCGGCGGCGTCTCCGATCCCGTCAGGAAGGTCGCGGCGCTGCGCGAAGCGGTCGGTGAGGAGATGGACATCGCCATCGACCTGCATGGCCCGCCCTGGCTGACCCCGGCCGATGCGACGCAGGTCTGCCGCGCCCTCGAACCCTTCAAGATGATGTGGGTCGAGGATCCCATCGCGCCCGACAACCTCGACGGCTACCGCCGCATTCGCGACCATTCCGCGGTGACGCTGGCAGCTGGCGAGCGCATGGCGACGATCTTCGGTGAACGCGAGCTGATCGAACGCGACCTGATCGACGTGGTCCAGCCCGATACAGGCCGCGCCGGCGGCATTACTCAGATGAAGAAGATCGCGGCGATGGCGGAAGCGCATCACATTATGCTGGCGCCGCATTCCGGCTCGCTCGGGCCGGTCGCGGAATATGCCGCGCTGCACCTCCTTGCAAGCTGCCCGAACGGCCTCGTCCTCGAACGCATCGAGGATGACTGGGACGGCCGCGCCAAGACCGTGATACCGCACCCGCTCTCGCGCGACGGATATATCGACGTACCCGACCGTCCCGGCCTCGGCGTCGAGATCGACGAGGATTTCGTCGCGCAATGGCCGAGCGAGATGAACGTGTCGATCCCTGTCACGGAGGGAGCCGGCTCCTATGCCGAAGGCACTTTTCGCGAACATGTCTACGTTCAGACGCGCTGGAAGCGCGGCACCTATTTCAAGGGCTGAGCCTATGAAGATCGAGCGCCTGCGAGCCTATATGTCGCGCGACAAAGATCGTCCCCGCGTCGTCGTCGCCATCGACACCGATGACGGACTGACCGGCTGGGGCGAGTGCTACAATCACGGGCCCGACAAGGCATTGCTGCCGCTGCTCGACTACCTGTTCGAGTTTATCCGCGGGCAAGACCCGCGACGGATCGAATACCTGATCCTCTACCTGCTCCAGCAGAGCCGCTTCCCGCCGGGAGCGCTCGGGCTGGCAGCGATCTCGGCCATCGACCATTGCCTCTGGGATATCTCGGCCAAGGCGCTCGGCGTTCCCGTCTACATGCTGCTTGGCGGCAATGTCCGCGACCGAGTCCGCGTCTATGCCGGCGTCTACACCGCGCCGGACCCGGCCATCGCGCGCGACCAGCTCAACGCGCTGAACGCGGAATGGGGTCTGACGGCGTTCAAGCTCAGCCCCTACCGGATCGACATGCATGCGCATCGCTGGGGCGAGGTCGTGCGCACCAGCGCCGAATATTTCCGCAGCCTGCGCGAGACTGTGCGCTCGGACTTCGAGATCGCCTTCGACGCCCATGCCAAGATTTTCGAAGTCGGGCAGGCGATGCAGCTTGGCAACGCGCTCGCCCCCTATGATCCGCTGTTCTTCGAGGAGCCCCTCCGGCCCGAGAATTTTGAGGCCTGGGGCGAGCTCAAACGCGGGCTGAACTGCACGCTTGCGACCGGCGAGTCGCTCTACAGCCGGTTCGAGTTCCTGCGGCTGCTATCGGTCAAAGGCTGTGACATCATCCAGCCGGATATCTGCGTCGTGGGCGGGTTGCTGGAGATGCGGAAGATCGCCGCCATTGCCGAAGCGCATTACGTGACCATCGCTCCCCACAACCCGATGGGACCCCTAGCCACCGCGGTGAACTTGCATTTCTCGGCGGCGCAGCCGAATTTCCGAATTCTTGAGTACCGGCTCCCGCATGGTCCCAACTACGCCTTCGGTGACGGCAGAGGCGATGCCAATACCCGGCCGGATCGCTCGCAGGGGGCCTGGTATGTCAAGGATCCGTATCTGCCGAAGGACGGCTATCTCGAATTGCGGCCCGATCGCCCCGGCTGGGGCGTCGAGATGGACATGGATGTCCTGGCAAAGGACAACTACGTCCACTGGGAGCGGAAGGTCCCACGCCGCCCGGACGGCTCAACCGCCTATGCATGATTCGGCAAGCGGATCGCTGATTTGACGATTAGGTATCGGTGCCGCGAGGGCGCGGAACCAGCCCGCGCGGCCACCGCACATCGTGGATAGTCCGTGGATTGGCATCTTTGCTGCGATTACCAATGATGGCGCTCCGGCAAAGTCGATCGCCAGCAGCTGCGGCGTTTCACTTTTGGGCGGGCGCGGCCGGCGAGCTCCTCCGCCGAAGCATCGGGAGCGCTGGCTCCGGGGTATGTAGGCTCTCAAGCCGAGAAGGCCGGAGGACCTGACGTCCGCTGAACTCGCCAACGCCTGGGGAGCCGATCTGGGGACCTGGTACGGGCGGAACATACGGCAGCTGGGCAAGCTCGAAGGTTCGAGAGACGGCGCGATCGGCTCGGAATGTCATCTGCGTTGGGCAAATGCTGGGATGCGAAACATTGCATCGGGTTTTCAAATGTAATTTCAAATACTTGCAGATCAATTTCGGCGGAATATCCCTCCGCCAATCTTTGCGTGGAACATCGGGGATGATGCCCACGGCTCTACCATCGCAGGAGCCACGCCTCGACCTTCCCTTTGCCTTTGACTTCGATCGCACCACGCGGTTCGAAGACGAACAGCCCCTTGAGTTGGTCGTAGACCGCGCGGGTAACCTGGATCGAATCCGGAATGGCGCCCGTTTCCATCCGGCTTGCGAGATTAACGGTATCGCCCCACAAGTCGTAGATGTACTTGCTCTTCCCGATGACGCCGGCCACGACCGGGCCTGTGTTGATGCCCACCCGGAGCTTCAGCGAAGCGTTGTGTTCCATGGCGTGCTCGCGGGTGATGTGGATCATGCGAATGGCCATGCGCACCATGCGCTCGGCGTGGTTGGCCACAGGCACCGGCAGACCGCACACCGCCATGTAGGCGTCGCCGACCGTCTTGATCTTCTCGATGCCGAGATCGCTGGCGGCGGCGTCGAAGCGCGTGAAAAGCTCGTTGAGCATCGTCACGACATCGTGCGGCGGCATATCCGACGTCAACGCGGTGAATCCGACCAGGTCAGCGAATGCAACCGTGACCTCCGCAAAGCCGTCGGCGATCCCCTCTTCGCCACTGCGCAGCCGGTTGGCGATCGGCGCCGGCAGCACATTCAGCAACAGTTCCTCATTCTCGCGATTCTTGTTCTGGATCACGACATTCTTTTGGCGCAACTCTTCGACCATGCCGTTGAAGGCTGAGCAGAGCTGGCCGATCTCGTCCCCTGTGCGAACCGGCACGCTGGCCTCGTAATCGCCGGCAGCGAAGCGTTTCACTCCCGCAGTGAGTTCGCGCAATGGTTCAAACAGCGCCCGAGAAAGCCACGCAGCGGTGGCTGCCACGACCAGCAGCGCCAACCCTCCAACCACCAGGAGATCCCGGCGCAACTGGTCGATCGGCGCAAAGGCCTCGGCGCTGTCGATCTTGGCGACGAGGGCCCACTCGACGCCGGAAATTGCAAGCGGTCCCCATGAGGCGAGCGTCGGCACGCCACGATAGCCGATGATCTCGCCCGTACCCTCGACACCGGCGAGCCCAGCCCGAGTTGCCTTGGTGTCGATGCGCTGGTGCAGTACTGGCGTTCCGTAACGCTGAATGGCAGCGATTTCCTCGTCCGAGGTGCCAACGGACTTGAGCTCTGCGAAGTAGTCCTGACGGTTCTCGTAGAATGCCCGCGGAGCCGAGCGCGCCAGGTAATCGGGCCCGACGAGGTAGGCCTCGCCCGTATCGCCGAAACCTTCATCCCGCCAATGGCGACCGCCTGTGACGACGTTGTCGACCTCCTCGTTCGATAATTGCGCGATCAGCACGCCAATGACGGCGCCCCGATCGATCACAGGTGCTCCCATGAAGGCAACTGGTGCGCCGCCGGAAGGAGCGTAGGCAGCGAAATCCTCCAGACAGATCGAGGACTGGTCGGGGGTCAGCGCGCAGCGCGCGACGGCAGCGGCGGCGTTTGAGCGGCGATAGGGGCCGAAGTGGAGAGACGTGGTGAAATCCACCGCCTTCGTGACAGTGTAGATCAGGCGACCTGTCTTGGGGTCGGCCACCATGAAGTCGAAGAAGCCGACCGTCACCGCTGCGGCGCGCATCAAGGGATGATAAACGCCGTGCAGCCTGCTGTAGTCACTTCCGTCGTCGGCGTCATCGAGAAGCTTGCGCCGATCTGCCGGATTCGGATTGGCGACGATGTAATGGTATTGCAGATAGGTAGGAGCAGCGCCAACGGGCAGGTAATCCGCCAGAGCTGGTTCCTTGCCCAGGATATGCGTGACGAGGGGGATGAAGTTCTCTGCGTACCAGTCACTCACCCTCTGGCGCAATTCGGGTGAGTTGCCGCCCCGGTCGAGCTGGTCGACTGCGATCCTGAACTCGCGCGTAGCATCGACGACCATTTTGGAGCTGGCAAGGAGGCGCAACTCGGCCTGCATTGTACGAAAGTGGGCTTCGACTTGGCGTGTCTTGGTCACACGGGCGGCAGTGAGTTGGTCGAAGACTGCCTTTTTGAGGGCGTCGCGAGCGTGGAAATAACCAAGCACGCCGGTGAGCAGCACGGCGACCGTGCCGAGCAGAACGAGGGTCGCAAACAGCTTTGCGGCCAAGCCCCAGTGCACAGGGTGCGATGTGCCGGTCACGTTTGTAGAAGACATAACGCACCACTAGCCGACTACGCAAAGGGCCGAGAGGTATAGACAACAACAATAGCCCAAATCGACAAAAACCGGGAATCTCCTGGGGAATTCTTGCAGCGACCACGAATTCCTCAACAGGAGAGTTGAAAAGGCCGCAAGTTATCTCGCCCCAGTCTCGTAGTTCGAGGCCGCTCTCATGAACAAGGCGATACCGCGCGGCAGCGAAGCGAACGCCGGCGAAGCCTACGTGTCGACGGGCTACCCGCCTGCGCAAAATGAGGTGCGCGCGCTGGTCGAGGCGTAGCGATGCCTGAGCTTTGATCTGCGGTCCAGCCGGAATTCGATGTGGCGACCAGGCCCGGCCTAACCCAGCGCGTTCCGACGCGCTTGACCGGCAATGCGATAGGACTCCGCGACGCATATGGCTCCCGAGGCCACTGATGAGGCCTTCGCCCCAATCGGTGAGCAGCGGAAATCAAATCGTTGCCTTCTGAATCAACGGTCGACGCAGATCGCCGACGTGAGCCGGCAACGCTTTTAGATTGCATCGCAGAGTGTTACTATTCGCCCTAGGGAGATCAGTGCGACCTAAGTGGAACTGGGGGGAGCAATGAGGACAAGATGCGTCACGCGCGTCGCGATTGCTGTATTCGTGTCCGCCATTTTGACCGTAACCGTGGTTCTCTATGACGATCGCGATGGCGTCACGGGCCGTATAGTCGCAAATGCCATCGTCATATTGTTAATCTGCCAAATCGGTGCTTATGCCTTACGTCGCCCCTTAGGCGGCTTCTATATAGGCGTAGGGCTCTTCCTCGCTTCAGCAGTGTTCCTTTCAAGCCACGCCAACAAGATAGTTATCGCTACAGAATCTAGATATGCCGCCAAGGCATTGCCCGCGGTCCAAACCTACCCCGATATTCAGCGTCCCTCCCGGACGGCACCTTCGAACGACGTCTTGCAACTTGCTGCGATGGTGCAACAAAAGGCTGTTGAAGCCCAGCAGATCGCAGCCAAACTATTCAGGGGAATTGAACCCGCCGGCCTTGAGACCGAGCCGGACATCGAAACTGCGACACAAGAAGACCTTGAGAGCTATCGCGATCTCCTCATCAAAGCCGAGTCGAATGCGCGCAAGGCCAAGGCCGAGTTTGACACGCTACTCTCGGAAGAACGGGAGGCCGTTAGTCATGCACAAGGCCGCATGACGAGGGACAACGCGCTCACAAACAGCTTCTTGAAGGAACTTGATGAGCGGCAGGCTCAGGAACGCATACATGCCCACAAGCTGCTTGACGCAAAAGCCGCTGTCTACGGAGCAGTGGCGAACGTTGTCGGTTTCCTGGCTTCCGAGCATGGTAAGATAGTGTTGAACGGTCAAACTTTGTTCGCCAGCCAAGACCAGATCAATCGATGGAACATACTCGCTCAGCAACAGGCGGATGCAAGCGAAGCACTCGATGCTGTGAGTGCGGAAGATGTAGCAAAGATCAGATGAAACATCTCGATATCGCATTGCCAACTGGTTTCGCCCGCGGCCGGACACACAGCCATCGTGGCCAAAGGTTCCGATGATGCCGGTCAGGAACTGGGGGGCGAGGTGAAAACTACATCCCCCTCGCGTTCGCGACCAAGTTGATCCGTGCGAAGCGGCTCGGGCTCCGCTCGGAAATGGAGATCCCGAGAATTTACTCAAGCTCTAATTGAGCCGCCACACCGCACGACGCGCGCAGAAGTTGCGGATCGTTATGACGAAGATCGATTGGACGTAATACAAAGTATTACTGTCGGCCAAAGGATGTGTGTGGGATCGTGCCACCAGCCGAGAGAGAGCACAGGGCTAATAACAATCTCGGGGGGAACGCCGCTTTGCGGAAGGAAGCTGCTGTTCAGGAGGACAGCAGCCTCTTTCGTGTAAGCAATAGCCGGAAATTCAGTGCGGGCGGTAACAAGCTCGCAATTGGGGGAACGATACGATCATGACAATTCAGTCCGCCATCTCGGCTGCCGGCCTGCTCGGCTTCACGGTATCGATCTGCTTCGCAACTGCGACTGCTCAAACGGCAAAGCCACCCGTTCAAGTGAAGGTGACAAATGGACGGACGGTGCCGGTAGTTTCACTTGAGATCGCCACGCCTGGCGAGCAGCCGCGACTAATCGCAAAGCTCACCAAGCCGCTCGCCCCTGGCAAGAGCATCGCGCTCAAGCTGAACAAGCCGGCGGGCTGCAGTTATTCTGTCCTCGCCAAATTCGGCGACGAGGTGGAGAGCGACAACGAAGGTGTCGATCTTTGCCGCGAAAGGTCCATCCGACTGACGGATTGAACCCGGCCCATCGCGGCATCCCGAAATGGCGGCTCCCCGTCCATACAAATTGACGGGGCCGTCCGACCACGCTGCTAATCGAGCTGGGATGGAGCGAGTAGCGCCGCTCGAATGGGTGGGCGATTTGTCCTCTAAACTCAATGTGACTGCTGCGCTCGTGGCTGATCCCCCCATTGAACTGGTCCACCCTGAAGTATGTCTTGAGGTAGATCTGGAGGACCGCAATGCCGAAGAAGCGCCACAAGCCCAAAGAGATCGTCGCGAAACTGTGGCGGTTCGATGTGCCGGTCTAGCAGGGCCAGTCCGTTGCCGATGCGATCCCTTCGATCGGCGCGACGGAGGTGAGCTACTATCGGCTGGCGCCAGGAGTTCGGCGGCCTGAAGATGGATCAGGTGAAGCGTAGGAAGGAGCGCGAGGCCGAGAACGCCCGGCTTCGCCGTGCTTTCGCAGATCTGACGCTCGACAAGGTGATCCTGCGGCCTCAGGAAATCACTGAGCCCAGCGCGTCGCAGCGGCTGCATTGAGCATGACCGGTTCGTCCTGAAGGTATCGGAGCGGCGGGTCTGTCGGGTGCTCAGGTCGGCGCGGCGACGCGAGCCGCTGGCTCCCTGAGGTCCTCGTGCCTGCCACGAGCGCGCAGGCGGCTGCGCAATTCAAGCCAGCTAGGCCGCGTGCGTTGGCGCCGTGGCCGTCCGCTAACATTCAGACCGGACCGCTCGACGGGCGCAGATCAGTCGGCAGGCTCATGCGAGGCATCTACTGCGGGCCGAGGCAGACCGCAGTTTGCGTGACCGCGGTTGCATTGAAACCTCCGTTGCGCCGGCCTACGCTGCGGCCCATTATCGCGGTAGCACTCCCCCAGAAGGTGCGGTTTGGATCGGAATGCAAGAATGCACATCATAGATTCGCACTTTCATTACTGGCCACGCTCGTTCTTCGAAATGCTCGCAAAGCGATGCGTCTATCCCCGCGTGACGCGCAATGCCGATGGCGGCTATGACTATCGGCGCAAAGAGAACGCCACTGGCCTCCTCAATCTCGAGCCTGAATGGTTCGATCTCGAGCGACAGTTCGCCTACATGGACGGCTTGGGCCATCGCGTGGACGTAGTCTGCTCGATCGGGCCCCTGTCGATCCATTTCTCCGATCTTCCGCTTGAGGAAGGGCGCGATCACGCGCTGTTCTGGAACGAAGAAATGAGTGCCGCGCAGCGTCGGTATCCGGGGCGGCTTTGGGCCAGCGCGGCCGTGCCGCTGACGGATACATCAGTCGCAATCGAGGTGCTGGACGACGCGGTCGGCCGGCTCGGCCTGATGGGCGTCAATATTCCCGGAAGCGTCGGCAACGATCCGCGCATCGATGCGGAACGTCTGGAGCCCTTCTATGCACGCGTCGCTGAGCTCGGCGTTCCCATGTTCATCCATCCAACGGATGCTGTGTTCCAAGATGTTCTGGAAGGTTACGGAGGCGCGCTGCACCTGACCCTTGGCCGCGTCATGGAGGTCAGCGTCGCTGCTGCGCGCCTGATTTTCTCGGGCATTATGGAGCGCCATCCGACGCTGAAGATCGTGATGTCGCATACGGGCGGTGCGCTGCCCTACCAGTCGGGACGGATGGACAAGAACGGCGCACGCGTCGGACTGCCGCATCCGCCAAGCACCTATATCAAACGGATGTTCACCGACACGGTGTCGCCCCACAGCCTCGGCATGAAGTTCGCCATCGAATATTACGGAATCGACAACGTGATGTACGGCACGGATTATCCATGCTGGATGCCGTCCGAGACGTTGCGCCTGCTCGAAGCGTTGGAGCTGTCGCCGACCGACAAGCAAAAGCTATTCTACGATAATGCGCGGCGCATTCTCAATCTGCGCGATGCGCCCGCGGGCACTCTCGCCAGCGCCGCGGCCTGAAAACTCTAGATCATCATCACTTCAGATCGAACCGATCTGAAGTGATGAACGTGATTCTTCCAACCGTCGTCCTGTCACGGCAGGCGGCAGTGACATCTTGAGGATGGGGAAAGGCGTGAGGGCCGGGGAACGAAGCCCCGATCGTCACTGAGCCGATTAGCGGATCGCCGTGAGCCGTGCCCGCCAGACCATGCCCCGCAGTGCCCGACCTCGCCGTGCCATGCCTGCCCAGCCGCGCCCCTCCATGCCTTGACCTCGACCGCCGCCAGCTTCACGGCGACGTGGGCAGGCATCACGCAGCCGCGTCACGCCATCGGTGGCGGGCTCGCGGAAGGCATCCCGTCGCGCCACTCGACCGCATGGACGCGCAGCATCGGCAGGAAGCGCCACGAATGGCAGCGATACGCAAGGGCATGGCTTGAACCAACAAGCCCGCCATGGCCGACGCATGTTAGGCAGAGGTACCCCAAAAAAGAGTAATGCTCATGGTCCTCGCCATCTGGTCGTGCGCCGTCGCCACCCTCGCGCTTGGGCTGGTCGCCGTCCGCCGCCTCGCTTGTAGCGCCGACGACGCAGCTCGTCCGGTTCAGCAGCGACCCTGCTGAGGGCGTTGAGGCGGCAAGCCGGAACGCGGTGGCAGTCACCGCGAAGCTGCACGCGCCGACGTGATCCAGCTTGAGAAGGCCGACCGCCGTCGCCCGCGGACCCTTTTCTTCTGCGGGATGCGACCCGCAGCACGAAACGCCAATCCCGGCCTTCAAACGTGGAGTGAACGCATGGAACGTCTATTCGTCACCGCAGCGTTCACGTTCCTCGCCAGCCATGCCTTCGCGGGCGAGTTCAGCGCCGCCGACATCGCGCCGTTGCCGCAGGACCACTGCGCCCAGAAATGGGACAGCAATTTCGTGATGCGGGAATTTTGCGAGGACAACCGGTACGAGGCCCTCGGCAAATTGATCGCGCGCGGCAGCATCCGCATCGACTGAATCCAAGCGCCCCCTTCATCGCCGGAGCAAGCACGATGAAACTGATCCCGTCCCAGCTGGCGACGGCCCTCGCGGCGAACGCGATGTCGCCCGCCGCAGCGAACGACCAGTGGCCCGCGCGCGGCGTCGCGCTTGTCACGGCCTATCACGACAAGTGCACATCACTGCCCACCGAAGTTCTCGCGATGGCGAAGCAGCAGATCCCAACCATCCCGCGAAGCGCGATGGAGGCTGCGCGAGACGGGGTGCTGGCCGAGTGGGCAGCCGGCCCGACGCAGTTCTGCGCCACCTATCGGGCAGAGGTCGAGCGGGCTACGACTGCATTGCGCTAAAGGAGCAAAACCGACGAAACCGATTCACGTTCTGCGCAACTGCTCACATCGCCCTCATGCTGCGCTAGGCTCGTCCGATGGCCCTACGGGCATTGGCAAAGCGAAGGCCGAGGGTGTCTACAAGGGTCGCAAGCCCTCCATCGACACAGCGCAGGTTCAGGCGCTCGCTGCCGAAGGCGTCGGCGCAACCGAAATCGCCCGCCGCCTCGGCATTGGCCGCGCATCCGTCTATCGCGTGCTTGAAGCGACATCGGATAGCACGGCCGCATAGCCAATAAAGGTCACTCAGTTGGTTGATTTTCCGCCTTGTTCCACTTCTGAAATGGCGAGTAGACGACCCCCTCGCCGCATTGCGGCAGCCCCTCAAATTGGGGGGTGGCTCCGGCAATCCGTCCATGGTGCGTCAACCGATGCTGGCGAGACAGGTTCGCGAGTATCTCGCCGCAGAGGCCCCGGTAGCTTCCTGACGCTGTTTGGATCCCTCTTGGCCCGGCCCCCACGTTTGCGCTCGGGATGCTCGCAGACCAGGGCGTGATTCAGTCGTCGCGCATTCTGCCTGGTCTTCCGTACCCGTCGGGAGCGAACGCTGAGGGCATCGCCTCCTTTCTTGGGCGTAGGGCTGCCGTCAGCGTTCCATCGCCGCGCCAACGCCTATGCTGGTCAGACGATGGTTTATAAGGACCGCGACCCGTGCGCTGGTTTTGTTACCGCCATGCAAACGGATCAGACCGACGAAATCTGAAAGCGGCATCTGTAAAGCGATGGGTGGCGTTCCCACATTCAATCCAAACGAGGTGCCCGATGACATGTCGGAGGTGCCCGATGATGCGGCTTGCAATTCGTCACTGGTCTAACCGCGATCGCTTGTTAGTACACACTGATCGCACATCTGCGCCGACGAATGGCTGTCGGAGAACGACATGGCTGACAGTGACAGCCTTCAAACCCGAAACATGTCGAAGACTCTGGCGATGAAGTAAGACGTAGATCCCGTTTCGGGTGCTCCGCATTACTAGACCTCCTGCAAGAGCGGGGTCTGACGCAGTACACGGCGGGAGGAAAGAACATTTGTCGAGGGGACGAGGCGTAACCGGGGGTAGTCGGTCTGGCGTCTCAGGACGATAGAGCTTCGCGCAGACGACTTCACCTCTACTGCGCGGAGAGGTGTCTCGCGACACCTTAGCGACACAAAGGAGGGCTAACCAACTGATGACTTCATTCATCTGCTGATAGTCTTTATCGCCTAACCAACGGCGAATTAGCTCCTGTGGAGCGAGGGCGTGGATATACCCCACGCCCTTTTCGCCGTTTACTTGTGTCGACATTCCCCGGCGCTTCATCAGCGATGCTGACGTGTCCGATGCAATGTGGCTGACCGATGGCGCTCCCTAGGGAGCGTAAAGCTGGTTGCCGCTTTTCCTGATCATGGTCTAGGGGCGTCGGCGAGCCGCGCGCGCATCGCGCGCCAGAGCGTCATGAGGCGCGCGCGACGCACCTCATCGTTCGCTGGCTCCAGCAACGCCGCGCAGAGCGGTCGATCGGCGAGCGGCGCTAGGCGCGTGAGCTTTGCGCGCAGCATCGCCGTTGCGTCTCCGTGGCCGGGATCGCCGTCGACGACGAGACAGTGCTCCTCGACGGCGCGGCCGCCGGATTGGACGCGCACGCGCGCGCCCCAGACCTCCGGCATATCCCGATCAAGCGCCGCATCGGCGTAAATGTGAATACGTGCGGCGTAATCAAGAAGATCTGCGGCGGGCTCGCCGTCGCGTTCTACCGAATATAGCAACGCCGGCCGCAGCGCGGCCGCGGCAATCTGGACACGCATATCCGCGATTGTGCTCAAGCGATCGCATGGCGCGGCGCGGCGTGCGACCATCCCAGCGTTCGCCGTCGGCACGCCGATGTCGATGCGTGAAATACCTTCCGGCGCAACACCTTTTGCGAGAATGCGCTGGAATGCGACGACCGCGTTGATCGTTTGGCGCGCCGCAATGAACGGCTTGAAGCCGGTGCCGGAGAGTTCGTCTGTTTCCGACGCATGCAGGGCGTTCGGCTGAATATGCGTCGGCCCGCCGATGGCGGCCAGCCAGTCGCGGCCGACGAGTGATATGTCGCCTTGGAACCCAAGCACCGCGGCGTCCGCCGCCCGGCAGCCTGACGCGACGGCGTCTCCGAACGCCAACCATCGTCCTGATGGCGCACCGGCGGGCCGCCCGACACGTCCACCGGCTCGGGGGACGGCGAGCGAAATGGCGGACGCAATGCCGTCGCGATCAAAACCGCGTGCGACCGCGGCAGTCGCGGCCGCCATCATTGGTGCAGCGAAGCATGTCGGCCAAATGCCGCCGCTCAGGGCCGCGACGCCGCCAAGCGCGCGCCCCAGGCGCACGCCGACGGCGTAGCCCGCAGCGACAGCTCGATCGAAGCGCTCAAGCGCAACATCGTTTTCACATGCTGCGGCCAACGCCGTTGGCACGACCACCGAACCCGGCGTTATGCACGAGCCAACATTGATATCGTCACATTCTGTGCGACGAACCATTGCGGAGCAGGCTGCGGCTTCATTCTCGCTAAAAGCCTTGGCGAGACACCTGGCCTCCATCGCGCCGCAACCCGCAAAGAAGGCCATCGCAACGTCGGCGACGCGCATGTCGATATGCGCTGCCGACGGTGGCGCCCGCTGGACGAACTCGTCCGCCCATTCCCGGACAATCACGCGCAGACCGTCGCCGTGATCGGCGGCAGGGACGCGGGAATTGCATCCACTGTTTGCGCACCGTTAGCGCCGATTTCGATCATTGCACCGGCCAGGGACGGACGATCGCCGCCCTCAGCGAAGACATGAAGCAACAAGGTCATACCGCGTGCAAGAACTTCGCGGCTGTCGGGGCGGATCAAGGGCGGCGCGTCCATGGCGAGTCCGATGCAGCCGCCAAGGCCGTACGCCAAAGCAGTTCGGCGGGAGGCTTCGCTCAAGCAGACGAGGCCCGCTGCAGCGATCTCGCCGGCGGGCGCGCCGGGGCGCGCTGCAGCGGACATAGCCGCGACGGCGCGCGCCGCTTCGCTCTTGGGATCGGCCGGCACGTTGACGGCGCGCGCGGCCCAGTAGCCCTGGTAGCGCGTCGCGACCCACATTAGGAACGGGTCGCGCCTCTCGTCAGATAACCGTTCGAATGGACGCAATTCGTCGCCGTCAAGATTCGACAGGATGCGCACGTCCCATGCGCCGACGCGGCGCGCAACGCGCTCAGCTTCGATGACGGCACTCGCGTTCGATGCGCCAGCCGCGTAGATTTTCTCTGCCGCGATCGCTGCGGCGTCCGCCATGCCGAACGCCACGCGCATTGCAGCGCGCTCGCGGGGCCGCAGCTTCTGGCGCAGAGCTCGGTAGCCCGGCGTGAAATCCTCGATCTGATAGGCGGCGAGATTACGAACGAGATCATTGTAAGGCTGCACGGCCAGAACCTGCAGGCCGGCGACGCCGATGCGGCCGCTTGTCACCCCACAGCTCCTCAGAGTCTCTGCGACGGCAGCGCCAGTCTGCGCGCCGCGATGAGACAGATCGGAGACCCAGGTCAGTTCGCGCAGGAAGAAGCTTTCGCGACTGCCGCTGTTAGTGAAGATCGCCGGCTCGCCTTGCGCCGGCAGAACGAAGACGCCGTCGACATTGTAGCCGACGAGGAACACGAGATCCTCGTCCTCATACATGTTACCGGCGATGACGATCGCCGCAAGACCGCGGCGTCGCATGTCTTCCCGCACGAGTCGTACGCGCTCGTCGAATTCGTCGGGCGACAGCAGCGCGCGGTCCCAGAACGTCAGGCCGCGTTTGATCGAAGGTTCGAGCGAAAGCATGACCGCCTCCTTCAGGCCGGAATGACGTCCAGCGCGCCCATCCGGGCGGTCAACGGGACGGCGCCGTCACGCGTGATAAGCACGGGCTCGCCGCACATTACATAGCCGGTTTCCGGGATGTACTGGTTCGGATGCAGCACGAAGACCATGCCTTCGACTAGGATCTGGTCGCTGTCCACGGCGATCTCGGGATCAAGCGAACCGAGCGCCATGCTGTGGCCACGCGTGCGCATGTAGGGCGGCTTGGTATAAGGTTCATAGCCAGCTGCGATAATCGGTTCGTTCATCACGCGCACGATGTCTCGGGCGGGCGTGCCGGGCGTAGCTGCTGCCATCGCGCGCCGGAGCGCGCCGTCGAGAAGCGCGAATGTATCCTGCTGCAGCTTGGTCGGCTCACCGAAGACGGCGGTTCGACAGATCTGGACATATTCGCCTTCGACGGATGGCGTCACTTCACCGAGCAGCACGTCCCCGGCGGCGAAGGTGCGATTGCTGGCGCGATGCGCGGCGCGATTGTGCTGGGAGGCGGACAGGAGCTGGAAATTATCCTCGGCGCCCATGGCGCGCATATCGGCTTCCATCTCCGCGGCGAGCTCATACTCCGCCATTCCCGAGTGTGCCGTCGTAAGCGCGTTGGCCCAGCCTCGTTCAGCGATATCAGCGCCGCGGCGAACGCACGCCATCGCCCAATCGTCGCGCAATCTGGCGATGTCGCTCACCAGCGCATCGCCAGATTGCGGCGGCGTCGAGAAAATGGTCGGCCACGTGTCGTAGATGCGCTTTGGTTGAACGCCTCCCGCGATTGCAAAGCGCTTGCCGAGCAGACCGCGCCGATCGAGTTCCCGGCGCACGGTTTCGATGAAGTCCGCTTCGTCGACAACCGTCAGCTCGATATGGCCGATGCGCTGCGCGATCCGCCGCGCGTCGTAGGCGGGAGTAGCGATCACGAACGGATCGCCGTCCAGCGTGATCGCAATCGCAAGATGCGGTCCGATCTGCCGAAGCCCTGTCAGCCACCACGCAGGATTCGAGGCGAGGAAGGAGTGTCGGCCGCTGCCATACGCGATCAGTCCGTCGAGGCCCTTGGCGCGAAGACTGTCGCGGATGGCTTCGCGCCGGCGCGCAAGACAGCGCGTGCGGAGCGCCTCGTCGATCCATGTCGCGCTCGTCATCATGCGACCTCCGCACCTTCTCGCAGCGCATGTGTGGCGGCTATGTCGACGCGGCCGCTGCTGTCGATGACGACGCCGTAGGCATCGCGCGCCTGCTCGGGCGAGACGTAGCCCTCGCGCACGTCGCGCGACACGCGGTCAACGTCACGCTGCAGCGGATCACCCCATCCACCGCCCCCCGATGTGCGGTAGATGACTTCGGTTCCGGCTGCTCCGAACACGCGCGGCGCCAGCGACCGCTCGTAGTCGCCGCCCGGCTCGCGGATCATAGTGAAGCCGATCGCGCCAGGCTTGCCGCCGCACAATCCCCACGGCGCGTAACCGGAACGGTGGCCCGGCGGCCCGGCGTTCCACCGGCCATCGACCAGCGATCGGATCGTGGTCTTCACGCCCAGGCCGCCGCGAAACTTTCCAGGCCCGCCCGAGTCAGCCCACAGGGCTCGCTCGCCGACCATCAGTGGAGCCTTGAGCTCCATGGTTTCAATTGGCGTGTTACGCACGTCGCCTTGGCAAACCGACATGGACACGTCTTCGCCGTCTGCATCCGGACGGCCGCCCCAACCGCCGGCCTCGATGCTCTGCGCGACGAAACCGGCGCCACGCGCAGGGTCCTGTCCGGACAGCGCAAATGGCGCTCCAAGCGAGCCGGAATGAGCCGCCGGAATGCGGTCGGGCAGCGCCCCCGCGAAAGCGCGCCAGATGGCGTCGACGACCGTTGGCAAAGGCGAGCCCCAACTCGCCATGAAGGCGGGGAACTTCGCCATCATCATATTGCCTTCGGGGATCACGACCTTGAGGCCGCCGAACGCACCTTCATTCAGCGGCTCCATCGGCGCGGTCAGCGCCTTGTAGGCGATATAGGCCCCAGCATAAGTGCGGCTGTTCAGGCCTGAATTCTCCCGCTGAGGCGAGCAGCCTGACAGGTCGATCGTCATGTCGGAGCCGGCGACGATCACCTTCACCTTGATCTCGAAGGGCGGCGTGCCACGCGGGCCGTCCATTTTCGCCTCGGCCTCGTAGGTTCCATCCGGGATCGCGGCGACCGCAGCGCGCGCCTTCGCTTCGGTCTCCGAGTAGATCGCCGCGATCATCGCGAGCACATCGTCGTGGCCGTAACGGTCGAGCAGCTCGCAGAAGCGACGCTCGCCGAGCCTGCACGCCGCGAGCTGCGAGCGCAGATCCCCGAAGGCCGCGTCGGGATACCGAATGTTGTCGCGGATAATCTTGAGGACCTTCTCGTCAGGCCGTCCGCTCTCATAGATCTTGAGCTGATCGACCTGGAGGCCCTCGCTCCATGGATCGTAGGCGCCGGTGCCGCCAAAACCCGTGGATTGACCGCCGACGTCGGCCCAGTGCGCGCGCACGACCGCGAAGGCGACCAGGCGATCATGGTGGAACACGGGCGTGTAAATAACGACGTTGTTGAGATGCTGCCCGCCGTCGCCTGATGATTGTGCATGACGACGTCGCCGGGAGAGAAGCCGTCCTGCCCGAAGCGAGCGACGCCATCCTTGATGACGGCGCCGAGGTCGGCGACGAAATGCGAGACGCCGCCGATGTTCTGCGAGATCAGCGCGCCATCGACGTCGAGCAGCGCAGTGCAATAGTCCTGCACCTCGTAGATCATCATGTTGTATGAGGTGCGTTGGAGATCGTAGCTCATCTCGTCCGAGATGGCGGGCAGCGCGTTGCGCATCACCTCAAGCGTGACTGGATCGAGCACTAGAGAACCTCCGATCATGGCCGTGCCACCTCCACGATCATCTCGCCCGTCTCCACGACAGTGGCCACGTCGCCGGCGAACAGAAGCGTCGTCGATCCGAACTCCTCGATGGCGCAAGGGCCTTCGATTCGCGCGCCGGCGGTAAGTCGCTCGCGCCGATAGACCGGGCAGTCGATCGGCTTGGCCGGATCGTCGAGTACGATCGGGCGAACGCCGATTCGGGCGTCGCCGTCGCCGGCTGCAAGTCGCGGAAACATGATCTTGGGCCGCGCTCCGCGCGCCGTTAGACGCAGATTGACCAGTTCTACTTGTTCGTCCGGCGCAGAGTGATCGAACCGATTTTGATGCGTGTCATCGAAGCGGCTGCGAACAGCCGCCATGGCACCGTGCGCAATCTCATCGGCGTTCACGGGAATCTGAAGTGTGAACTCCTGCCCGGCGTAGCGAAGGTCCATGAAATATTCGACGGAGCGGACTGCGGGTTCGACGCCCGCCTGATCGAGCGCCACGGCGCCGGCGTCCGCTAGTTCTTCGTAAAGCGTGCGGATTTCCGCCGTGTCGGCGTCAGTCAGGATGCGATAATGTGTGCGCACGAAATCATGCCGCACATCGCTCATCAGCATGCCGAGTGCGGAAAAATGCGCCGGAAGATTTGGAACTATGACCTTTGGAATTGCGAGATCGCGCGCGATCTCAAGGGCGTGTGGAGGTCCACCGCCGCCCATCGCAACAAGTGCGAAGTCGCGCGGGTCGTAGCCGCGTTGAACAGACACACCGCGCACGGCGAGCGCCATCTTGGCGATCGCGACGCGGATGACGCCATGCGCCGCGGCAGCCGCCTCAAGCCCGAGCGGCCCGCCAATCTTCTCCGTAAGGGCGGCGCGCGCCGCCGCCTCGTCGAGCGGCATCTCGCCGCCGAGAAAGCTCCTGGCGCCGATACGGCCGAGAACGACATTGGCGTCGGTGACCGTCGGCTCGGCGCCGCCCCGCCGATAGCACACAGGGCCTGGGTCGGAACCGGCGCTCCGCGGGCCAAGCTTGAGGCCGCCGACATCGTCAATCCAGGCGATAGAGCCGCCCCCGGCACCAACCTCGACGATGTCCACCACCGGGAACATCACAGGATGGCCGCTGGCGTGGCCGCCAACATGATAACCCTGAGCAATCGAGACGACGCTGTTCTGGATCAGGCTGGTCTTGGCCGTCGTACCACCCATATCGAAGGTGATGACGTTCGGCAGACCGAGCCTCCGCCCGATCTCGGCCGCAGCGATGACGCCGCCAACCGGACCCGATTCCATCATAGCGACCGGAAGCACCTTGGCGTGCTCGGGCGACATTACGCCACCTGACGATTGCATGATCAAGAACCGGCCGTCGAAACCGTCTTCCCCAAGGCGGTCCTGCATGCGGCCAACATATTCAGCCGATCGCGGGCCGATATAAGCGTTCATCACCGTGGTCGAGGTGCGCTCATATTCGCGGTATTCGCGGACGATCTCATGCGACAGCGATACGTACACGCCGGGAAGCGCGGCCCGTAGGAGGCGGCCTGCCTCGATCTCATGGGCGGGATTGGCGTAGGCGTGCAGGAAACATACGGCGACTGCGGCCACGCCGCTGTCGCGGATCTTCGCCGCGACGTCCTCCACTTCCCGCTGATCGAGCGGCGAGAGAACTTCCCCGCTCGCCTTCAGGCGCTCGCTCACCTCGAACGTCAACGACCGCGGCGTAAGTGGTGACGGCCTCTTGAAGTTGAAGTCGTAGGCGTCCGGCCGGTTCTGCCGACCGATCTTGTAGACGTCGCGCGTGCCCTTTGTGACGACGAGAGCCGTCTTCGCGCCCTTTTGCTCGATCGCGATGTTGATGGCGACTGTCGAGCCATGCACGAGATTCTGCGCTGCGCGGGGCTCGATGCCTGCCTTCGCGAGGCAGTCCCAGACCCCTTGGGACAGTTCGTGCGGCGTGGTCAGCGATTTCGACTGGAGCACCCGGCCTGTCGTCTCGTCGAACCCGACAAGGTCCGTGAACGTGCCGCCTATGTCCACCGCGACGCTAAGCGATGAGGCGGGAGCAGCATCCTGCAGCGCCATCCAAGACCTCCCCATTCAATTCTGTTCAGACGCCGATCTCAGGCCGCGATCAGCCGCTTGGGCCTCAGCGCCACGTTGAGGTGGCGGGAACGTTTCAGGAAGGCAGAGCCAGATCAACGGGGCGAAACACCTATGACGGCGATAGCCAATTGACTATTATGCGAACAAGAATGCGCATGAGGGAATGCCATGAAGCGGGTGCCGGGCCTGACGTTAAGGCGGCTCGAGGTATTTATCGCGATCGCCGAAGGCGGCGGGTTCCGCGCCGCGGCGGAAAGGCTGGGCGTAGCGCAACCCTCCATCAGCTCGCACGTGCAAGCACTGGAAGCGCAATCAGGCGGCGCCTTGTTCGAGCGGCGCCGAGGCCGCGGCGTCGAGCTCACGGATCTCGGCAAGACCTTCCTCAGCCACGCCAGGCAGTTGCTCGCCGAAGCAGATGAAATGGTGAGCGATCTCTCCCGCTTCCGAGCGGTGGCGGAACGCCGCGTCGTTTTCGCCTGCCAGCGATCACTGTCGCAAGTGCTGCCGCCCCTTCTGGCCAACTTCGCTGGCGAGCACAAAGAGGTCGAGCTCATTACGCGCGTCGGCCGTCAGGAAGAAATCGTCGACATGATTCGCAACGGAACCGCCAATATCGGCTTGTTCCTCGGCGATCAGGATATTCCAGGCCTCCGTGCGACGACGGTAGGCCACATGCAGCTGGCCATAGCGGCTGCGCCGGAGCATCCGCTCGCCCGTCGCCAAAACATCCCTCCGGCGGAGCTGTCGGCCTATCCCTTCGTCGGCGCGCCAGACGGCTCGCTTCTTGGACAGGGCATCGCGGCGCTGTTGGCCGGCATCGGCGTCTCCAGTGTCAATCTCGTCTCGAAGGCCACCGAATTTGAGTTTCTGCGCGCCCTGGTGATCGGCGGCGTCGGCCTCTATTGCTGCGTGCTGGACAGGGTTGCGGCGGATTTCGACAGTGGCACCCTCGTCATGCTCTCGCTCGACGCGCCGCCTCTGACCATGGAAATGCGGCAGGTGTTCTCAGTGACGAAGCCGGTATCGCCAGCGGTCGCGTTATTCGCTGAGCATCTCCGGCGACAGCTCGCAGCGCACAACAGCAAGGGCGATAAGCGATTGCCTATCACCTGAGAGCCTATCGCCCCATTGCTATTTGCCGGACGGTTGGGCCTTCTCGACGCGCGTCGGCGTCGTGGCCAACTGCCGCACATCACGCCAAAGACCCAAGAACCATATCCTCAGGGGGAAGTCGTGACGTCGAGGACTCCACTATCTACGGCCCTGACGGTCGCTACTGCGGCCCTTTTCGCGTCGCTCGGCGCGGCTCATGCCGGCACGCTCGAGGACGTAAAGCAACGTGAGGTTGTCCGCTGCGGAACGTCGCCAAACAATCCCGGCTTCGCCTTCACCGATTCTGCAGGTAAGCAGCGCGGCTTCGACGTCGATTTCTGCCGGGCGCTGAGCGCTGCGATCTTCGGCGATGTCGCGAAAGCCGAAACCAAGGTGGCCGAGCCCCGCGACGCCTTCACCGTGCTTGCGACTGCGGGCGTTGATGTGCTGACGCACCGCTTCACCTGGAGCTTCAATCGCGACAACGGCGCGGGCCTCGAATTCACCCAGGCGCTGTTCTACGATGGCCAGGGTTTCATGGTGCGCAAGTCTGCGAACGTGAAGAGCGTGAACGAGTTGAATGGCGCAACAATCTGCGCAGCCCAGGGCACGACGACCGAACTCAACGTTGCGGACTATTTCCGGCAGCGCAAGCTGACCTACAAGATCGTCACCTTCAACGGCACCGATCCGGCGCGCCTCGCCTATGACGAGGGCCGCTGCGACGCTTGGACGAACGATCGCGGCTCGCTAGCGTCGCGAGGCCAGGGACTTAAGAATCCGGCTGAGCACCTCATCCTTCCGGAGACCATCTCCAAGGAGCCCGTCGGCCCCATAGTACGCGACAGCGACCCTAAATGGGCCCATCTGGTGCGTTGGGTCATGTTCGCGACCATCGCTGCTGAGGAACTTGGCATCACGTCGGAAAACGTCGACGAGATGAAGGCGTCCTCGACCAATCCTGAGGTCAAGCGCTTCCTCGGCGTGAGCGACGACCTTGGGCAGAAGCTCGGCCTTTCGCGTGACTGGGCCTACAATATCGTCAAGCTCGTTGGAAACTACGGTGAGATTTTCGACCGCAATCTGGGAGCGAAGTCGCCGATCGGATTAAGCCGTGGGCTCAACGGACTGTGGAAAGATGGCGGGCTTGTAATCGCGCCGCCGTTCCGTTGATCCCACCAAACTGCGGAATGTACGCCGAACACGCCAAAGTCAGAGCGGAAGAAGGCCGCATGACACCGCCTCGCGCGTCTTGGTCAAGCCGCCTGAAGCTCGACGAGCCGCGCGGCTTCGCGATTCAGGTGGGGCTCGTGCTCCTGCTATGCGCCGCGGGGGCCTTCGTCGTCGGCAATGTCGGCGCCAATGTCGCGCGGCTCAACCTGCGTGTCGGATTTGATTTCCTCAGCAGGCCGGCGGGCTTCGACATCGCGCAAGCGCTGATCCCCTATCCGGAAACGTCCACCTACCTGCGCGCCTTCTGGGTCGCGCTGCTGAATTCGGTCCTCCTCGGTGCGCTGTCCATCGCCGGGGCGACTGTGCTCGGCCTTGCGGTTGCGCTGCTTCGGCTCGCCCGCAACCCGCTCCTTGCGCTCATTGCGCTCGGTTACATTGAGGCCGTGCGCAACATCCCGCTCCTGCTACAGCTGTTCTTTTGGTATTTCGCCGTACTCGGGCCGCTGCCGCCACCGCGTCAGAGCCTTTCGCTGTTCGACGTTGTCTTCCTCAATAAGCGCGGCCTCGCTCTTCCCTGGCCTGTTCCTGAGCCCAGCTTTGTCGCCTTCATCGCCCTGCTCGCGGTCGGCCTCGTCGCCTTCGTTCTGCTCGCCCGCGCCGCACGACGGAAGCGCATTGCGAGCGGCCGTTCGGCGCGCGGTATCTGGGGCGCAGCTCTCGTTGCACTTGTGTTGCCGTTCGCGAGCACTGTCGTCACCGGGACGCCGATCGCCTGGGATATGCCAAGGCTCGGCGGTTTCAATATCGCCGGCGGCGCCACCGTCATTCCCGAGTTCGTGGCCATGGTCATTGGCATGACGATTTACGGCTCGGCATTCATCGCTGAACTCATTCGCGGCGGCATCGCCAGCGTCAACCGAGGACAGACCGAGGCGGGCATGTCGCTCGGCCTCTCGCAATCGCGCATTTACGCGACGATCGTCATTCCACAGGTCTTCCGGGCGGTACTCCCGCCGCTGACCGGCCAGTACATCACCCTTTTCAAGAATTCTTCGCTAGCGGCCGCCATCGGTTATCCCGACCTCATGCTGATCTTCGCGGGAACCGCGCTCAATCAGACAGGGCAGCCGCTTGAGATCATCGGCATAACAATGGCGAGCTACCTGCTCATCAATCTCGCGATCGCGGCCGTCGCCAACGTCGCCAACGGGCGCATGCTAAGGCGGGAGCGCTAAGGTGAGTGCGACAAACTTTCTGCGTCGCTGTGTATCGACGCCGCTCAATGCGGCGGTCACCGCCGCGATTCTCATCTGGCTTGGCATGACCCTTCCCGGCCTTGTCCGCTGGACGCTGGTCGACGCAGTGTGGAGCGGCGCAGGCCCACAGGCCTGCGCCGGTGTGGACGCTGCTTGCTGGTTATTCATCAAAGATCGGTTCGGGCAAATCTTGTTCGGTCTTTACCCGCCGTCCGAACGCTGGCGCCCGATCCTGTGCCTGATTATCGCGATCGTCGGCGTCGCAATTTTTGCGCTGCCTTGGAGAAGACGAAAGGCGCTCGCGGCGTTCGGCTGTACATCGCTTTATGCGATAGTCGCGACGATCCTTTTGCGCGGCGGATGGTTCGGCCTGTGGCCGGCGCCGACGACGCAATGGGGCGGCATCATGCTCACCACGATCGTTGCTGCATGTACAATCGCGACGTCGTTGCCTGTTGGCCTGGCGCTGGCGCTGGCCAGGCGGTCGAACCTGCCGATCCTTGCCAGCGTAGCTGCGTTCTATATCGACGTAATGCGCGGACTGCCACTCGTCGGCGTCCTCTTCTTGGCAATCGTTTTGTTCCCCCTGTTCGCTCCGCCCGGTGTCGAGATCAACGTACTGTTGCGCGCGTTGATCGCGTTTAGCCTGTTCAACGCCGCCATCATGGCCGAAGTCATCCGCGGCGGCCTTCAGTCGGTGCCTAAGGGGCAGATGGAGGCCGCGCTTTCGTTGGGCCTCAGGAATCGGAACGCGCTCGTGCTGTGCGTGCTCCCGCAGGCGCTCCGAGCCGCGCTTCCAGGCATCGTCAACGTGTCAATTTCGATTATCAAGGAAACGACGATCATTCTGATCGCCGGACTGTTCGACTTCCTTGGCGTACTGCAGGGGGCGCTGATTGATCCGGCGTGGAACATCGGCGACCAGATCCGTCAAACCGCCTATTTCTTCGCCGGCGCGGTATTCTTTATCATCTGCTTTGGCCTGTCTTGTTACAGCGCAAGTATCGAGCGTCGCCTGTCAAAAGGCGAGCGCGCGCGCGCTTGACGCTTGCGGGCGTGGAACACGCAACAAGGGCAGCGGATATCCGGGTCGCCGTTGAACTCGCGCGGCGCGCCATTCATCGTGAGTTTGACCATTAGAGCATTTCTCCTCCCGTAAGGTCAGATGTCGACAGACCGCGCAGCCCAAGCGCACGGCGTTTTAAACTAGTTAAGGCGAAGGACGGCGATTAGCGCGGTCAGGCTCAACGAACTCGTGAGTGAAGCTCACCGGTTTAAGACTGATGTGTCTCCACGCGCACCAGTCAGCCCGCCACGCTGTCGTAGTGGCAGACGGGCTAATCGGGCGTGACGCGCCGTGCCTCGCAGGCATCCTCGCTATCGGCCGGCACCGCCGCTGGCACCGGTCCGTTCGCTGAGCGAAGCACGATCAGTGTGAGCTCCGATGGCTTTCCCAGACGAATGGCGAAGCCAGGCCATAGGGTCGCCCTGTTGCGGTGAGGCGCCACCGAGCGCACCCAGGATCCTCTGCTTTTCGCCAATCGACGTTTTCAACAGAATGCGAATCGGCTGTTGACACCCGAAACCTGATTCGCTTAAACACTGCTCATCGAGACGGCGCCGCCGCTGGCGGGGCCGCTCTACTGCGCTTCAAGAGCACGTTAGGCCTTTGTAGCCGAGAGATCGGCGGGTTTTTCTGTCTCTGTTAGTGCGTCGCTGTTTGAAAACTGAAGACAGAAAGAGAAACGTGGACGGCGGAGTTCTTGCGGACTTGCTTTCGGGCAAGTCATACGAGACTTCGGTGTGCTGCGTTTACAAGAGCCATCGCTGATTACTTCGGTAATCAAGCAATGACTCCGTCAATACGCAGCGATGCCGGAACAAACTCATCCAATCTGAGAGTTTGATCCTGGCTCAGAGCGAACGCTGGCGGCAGGCTTAACACATGCAAGTCGAACGGGCACTTCGGTGCTAGTGGCAGACGGGTGAGTAACACGTGGGAACGTACCTTTCGGTTCGGAATAATTCAGGGAAACTTGGACTAATACCGGATAAGCCCTTCGGGGGAAAGATTTATCGCCGATAGATCGGCCCGCGTCTGATTAGCTAGTTGGTGAGGTAATGGCTCACCAAGGCGACGATCAGTAGCTGGTCTGAGAGGATGATCAGCCACATTGGGACTGAGACACGGCCCAAACTCCTACGGGAGGCAGCAGTGGGGAATATTGGACAATGGGCGCAAGCCTGATCCAGCCATGCCGCGTGAGTGATGAAGGCCTTAGGGTTGTAAAGCTCTTTTGTCCGGGAAGATAATGACTGTACCGGAAGAATAAGCCCCGGCTAACTTCGTGCCAGCAGCCGCGGTAATACGAAGGGGGCTAGCGTTGCTCGGAATCACTGGGCGTAAAGGGCGCGTAGGCGGACTCTTAAGTCGGGGGTGAAAGCCCAGGGCTCAACCCTGGAATTGCCTTCGATACTGAGAGTCTTGAGTTCGGAAGAGGTTGGTGGAACTGCGAGTGTAGAGGTGAAATTCGTAGATATTCGCAAGAACACCAGTGGCGAAGGCGGCCAACTGGTCCGATACTGACGCTGAGGCGCGAAAGCGTGGGGAGCAAACAGGATTAGATACCCTGGTAGTCCACGCCGTAAACGATGAATGCCAGCCGTTGGGGTGCATGCACCTCAGTGGCGCAGCTAACGCTTTAAGCATTCCGCCTGGGGAGTACGGTCGCAAGATTAAAACTCAAAGGAATTGACGGGGGCCCGCACAAGCGGTGGAGCATGTGGTTTAATTCGAAGCAACGCGCAGAACCTTACCAGCTTTTGACATGTCCGGTTTGATCGACAGAGATGTCTTTCTTCAGTTCGGCTGGCCGGAACACAGGTGCTGCATGGCTGTCGTCAGCTCGTGTCGTGAGATGTTGGGTTAAGTCCCGCAACGAGCGCAACCCTCGCCCCTAGTTGCCATCATTCAGTTGGGAACTCTAGGGGGACTGCCGGTGATAAGCCGCGAGGAAGGTGGGGATGACGTCAAGTCCTCATGGCCCTTACAGGCTGGGCTACACACGTGCTACAATGGCGGTGACAATGGGCAGCGAAAGAGCGATCTGGAGCTAATCCCAAAAAGCCGTCTCAGTTCAGATTGCACTCTGCAACTCGAGTGCATGAAGGTGGAATCGCTAGTAATCGTGGATCAGCATGCCACGGTGAATACGTTCCCGGGCCTTGTACACACCGCCCGTCACACCATGGGAGTTGGGTTTACCCGAAGGCGTCGCGCTAACCGCAAGGAGGCAGGCGACCACGGTAGGCTCAGCGACTGGGGTGAAGTCGTAACAAGGTAGCCGTAGGGGAACCTGCGGCTGGATCACCTCCTTTCTAAGGTAGGATTTTTCGGTGAAGCTTGCTTCATCATCAAATCCGCTTGGAACAAAGAGGCCAAATCAGGCCTCGACATGCGGAACTTCGCCGTCTTCGTTTCTCTTTCTTTTCCGGGCGAATGCGCTCGATCTGTGCGGCATAGGGCTGCAACGGATCGCGCATTCTGGGCCAACAGCTTGGTTCTTTGGCCGTGTCTTGCGACGTTGTCGTGAGGCATGCCTTGGGCCTGTAGCTCAGTTGGTTAGAGCGCGCGCTTGATAAGCGTGAGGTCGGAGGTTCAAATCCTCCCAGGCCCACCAGCTTTCTCGACAGCGGTCAGGTTCGATCAAGGGGCCATAGCTCAGTTGGGAGAGCGGTAGCTTTGCAAGCTTCAGGTCGTCGGTTCGATCCCGTCTGGCTCCACCAATACCGCCCGGAAATTCAGGTTTTGCTGATTGCTGCTCTTTGAGCGGCGATGAGTAACGCTGTTTGTCATTGTGAAGAGGGAATAGATCTGAAGAGGTCGCTACCCAGCGACATTCGGGACGCGGACACCATCCGTGCTCGTCTTATTCGGGTCTATTCGGCAAGCATAAAATGGTCTTTCCGATCATGTTTTAGCATCCTGTTGGATTGCGGACATCGATC
>NZ_BCQA01000001.1:2287500-2375000 GCF_001748145.1 Bosea sp. BIWAKO-01 | reverse complement strand
GGACCGGATCACGAGCGGATTCACACCATGCCGGAGAATACTATGCCTGAGATCATCGTGGTCGGCGCCGGAGTCCTCGGAACCTCCGTCGCCTATCGCCTCGCCCTCGCGGGCGCCCGCGTTACCGTGCTTGAGGCCACGCGGGTCGGCGGCGGTACGTCCGGCATCAGCTTCGCCTGGACCAACTCCTGCAACAAGGAGCCGCGCAGCTATCACGACCTGAACGTCGCCGGCATGAAAGCGCACGCGGCATTGAAGGACGAATTCGGCGCAACGCCCTGGTGGCATGGCGGCGGCCGCGTCGAATGGAAAACCGAGGCCGAGCGCGACGCTCAGCGCACCAGGGTTTCGCGTCTGCAGGACTGGAGCTACCCGGCCGAGTGGATCGACCGCAGGCAGCTGCTCGAACTCGAACCGGACATCGACCCTGCCGCGATCGGTGACGCACCCATCGCCTGGTACCCGAACGATGGCTGGCTCGATCCCGTCGTCTACGCCCACGCCATGATGCGCGCGGCATCCCGGCTTGGCGCGCATCTGAGGACGCTGACCCGGGTGAATTCGCTTCTCGTCGAAGGAGGCAAGGTCAGGGGCGTGCGCTGCGAGAGCGGCGAGACGCTCCATGCGGACCTGGTCGTGAACTGCACCGGCCGCTGGTCCAATGACACGATCGGCACGTCCGCTCCCAATATCCCGCTGGAACCCACGGTCGGCTTCCTGGTCTTTACGCCACCCGTGCCGGCTTCGATCCAGCGCGTGGTCTCCTCTCCGCTGTGCGATTTCCGACCGGATGGCGCGGGACGGTTGATGGTGCACTGGGGAGCGGCCGACGCGCAGGTGACGCCCGAGGTCAGCGAGCATCCCGGCATGGAACAGGCTGCGATCGTGATCGAGCGGCTGATCAGGGTCCTTCCCGGCATTGCACCGATCAAGCCGGAGGCCACGCGCGTCACCCAGCGCCCCATCCCCAAGGACGGTCTGTCGGCCATCGGACCCGTGCCCGGCCTCGACGGCTACTATCTGATGGTGACGCATAGCGGCGCGACGCTCTCGCCGGCGCTCGGAGCCATGGCTGCGGACGAGATCCTCACTGGCGTCGAGCGGCAGGAACTTGCCGATTTCCGTCCCGCGCGCTTCTTTACATAGAATAGGAGTCCGCGGCCGCCCTCCGGAAGGACGTTCATCCGGGCGCCTGCCGCGCCGAATGACGGGAGGGCAAGCCGTGACGGAGGTTCACGACCTTCAGCGCTTCGTTACCGCCCAGGAGCCGATCTTCGAAACCGCGCTTGCCGAGCTCCGCGCAGGCCGGAAGCGGACCCACTGGATGTGGTTCGTCTTCCCGCAGCTGCGTGGCCTTGGCCTTTCGCCGACAGCGGAACGCTACGGCCTGGCCTCCCTGGCGGAAGCGCGTGCCTATCTCGCCCATCCCGTTCTCGGCCCCCGCCTCGTCGCCTGCACCGCCGCTATCCTGGAAATCGAGGGTCAATCGGCGCATGCCATCTTCGGCTCGCCCGACGACATGAAGCTGCGCTCGAGCTTGACCCTCTTTGCGCTGGCCTCGTGCAGCGGCGACACTCTCTTCCAGCAGGGCCTGCAGCGCTATTTCGACGGCAAACCGGATCAACGCACGCTCGACCTGATCGGGAGCCGTTCCGAAAATTGGCCACCTGAGCCGTAAGTCGCGAGGTCGCACACGGCGCCCCGCCGCGCCGGACTTCGGCGCAGGGTCCGAAACGCAAAAAGCGCCGGGAAACCCGGCGCCTGCGGTAGTCTTGGTTGGGAAGAATGTCTGGAGCGGGCGAAGGGATTCGAACCCTCGACCCCAACCTTGGCAAGGTTGTGCTCTACCCCTGAGCTACACCCGCATCCGGACATTGGCGCGCCAAGCGGCGCGTGGCGGGCTTATTGCCCAAAGCGCTGCGAAGCGCAAGCGCCTTGTTGCAAAGTTTTTCGCCGATGCCCTGATTGGCGCCCCGCCGGCCCCAGAACGGCACCCTTGCGGTGATGCCGTCCGGCGGGCTAGGCAACGCCAAGAACTCTTTGTTTCCGACGAGTTACGATGACCGCGCCACTGACACCCGACGAGCTCTGCTCCCATCTGGCCACGCAGGGTATTCCTTTCCACAGGCTCGATCACGAGGCGGTCTTCACCGTCGCCGAATCGAAGTCCCTGCGCGGCACGATCGATGGGCACCACACCAAGAACCTGTTTCTGAAGGACAAGAAGGGCCGGCTCTTCCTGGTCTCGGCCCTGGAGAGCACACGAATCGATCTGAAACGGCTGCATCAGACGCTGGGAGCCAGCGGCCGGCTCTCCTTCGGCTCGGCCGAACTGTTGGAAGAGAAGCTCGGCGTGACGCCCGGTTCGGTCACCGCCTTTGCCGTGATCAATGATCGCGCCGGTGATGTGACGATAGTACTCGACGCCAATCTGATGAGCGGCGAGGCGATGAATTTCCATCCGCTGATCAACACCGCGACGCTGCGCATCGCGCGTGACGACATGCTGGGCTTCCTGCGCAGCACCGGACACGAGCCGCTGATCGTCGATTTGCCAGCACCGGTCGATGGACAGAACGACTGAACCTCCCCATCTATGTGGCGCGCGGCCCATGGCCATGCGCCCGGTTTCGTATGCCCGACCGTGATCGGCCCAGCGTGGCCGCGGTCGATCTTGTTGACGAGATGAAGGAAGACCCATGCTGCTCAACAGCGATGCGGCCGAGCAACCCGGCCTGATCAAGGATACGACGACCCAGGGCTTCCGGCAGGATGTCGTCGCCGAATCGATGAACCAGCCGGTTCTGGTCGATTTCTGGGCCCCATGGTGCGGCCCCTGCAAGCAGCTGACCCCGGTCATCGAGAAGGTGATCAAGGCTGCCGGTGGCAAGGTCAAGCTCGTCAAGATGAACATCGACGAGCACCCGCAGATCCCGGGCCAGCTCGGCATCCAGTCGATCCCGGCCGTCATCGCCTTCCAGCGCGGCCAGCCGATCGACGGTTTCATGGGCGCCCAGCCGGAAAGCCAGATCAAGGCCTTCATCGAGAAGCTCGTTGGACCGATGGGCCCGGGCGCGACCGAAGAGCTGGTCGCCGCCGCGCAGGAAGCGCTCGAGGCCGGCGATGCGGCCGGCGCGGGCGAACTCTATGCCAATGTGCTGGCGCTCGAGCCGGACAATGTCCCAGCGCTCGCCGGACTGGCGCGCCTGCATCTCGACATGGGTGATCTCGACGGCGCCAAGGGCATCCTGGCCACCGCTCCCGAAGCGAAGGCGTCCGATCCGGCGCTGGCTGCCGTGCGTGCCGCGATCGAGCTTGCCGAGCAGGCCGCTTCGCTCGGCGATACCGCCGAACTCGAAGCGAAGGTTGCGGCCAACCCCGGGGATCATCAGGCCCGCTTCGACCTGGCGCTGGCGCTGAATGCCCATGACAAGCGCGAAGAAGCCGTCGACCAGCTGGTCGCCATCATCAAGGCTGACCGGACTTGGAACGACGACGGCGCGCGCAAGCAGCTGCTGCAGTTCTTCGAGGCCTGGGGTCACATGGACGACGCCAGCGTTGCAGGCCGCCGCAAGCTCTCAACGCTGCTGTTTTCATAAGGTGCCGCGATGGAAGGGAGCGACACGCCCATGGGCATGAATGCCGTCTATAACGGAGCCCAGGACTGCCCGCTGGTGATCCCGGTCTTCCCGCTGGCCGGTGCGCTCCTCCTGCCGCGCGGGCAGATGCCCCTTAACATCTTCGAGCCGCGCTACATCGCCATGATCGACGATGCGCTGCGGGACCATCGCACCATCGGCATGATCCAGCCCGAGCCGGAAAGCGGCCGCCAGGCCGACACGCCCGGCCTGTTGCAGGTCGGCTGCCTCGGCCGGATCACACAGTTCGCCGAGACCGGCGACGATCGCTATATCCTGACGCTCACCGGCATCGCGCGCTTCCGCATCGTCGAGGAGCTCTCGGTGACGACGGCCTATCGCCAGTGCCGCGTCAGCTATGACGACTACGCCATCGATTTCACCGCCCGCGCGGGAGAGGACGAGGTCGACCGCAACAGCCTGCTCAAGGCGCTTCGCTCCTTCGCCAAGGCCAATGATCTCAAGATCGATTGGAAGGGCATCAACGAAGCGCCGAACGAGGCGCTGGTCAATGCGCTCTCGATGATGTGCCCCTTCGGTCCGCGCGAGAAACAGGCGCTGCTCGAGGCCTCCAGTCTGAAAAACCGAGCCGATGTCCTGGTCGCGATCACCGAGATCGAGCTGGCGCGCGGTGGCGGCGCCCCAGAGACGACCCTGCAGTGAACCTTTCCCACGCGCCTGCGGCGACAACCGCCCCCGTCACCTATCCGCCGCGCCGGGCCGTCACGGCCTGGCTGTTCTTCGACTGGGCGGCACAGCCATTCTTTACGCTGGTCACCACCTTCGTCTTCGCGCCCTTCTTCGCCTCCGCTCTCGCGGCGGACGCGGCAGAGGGACAGGCGCTCTGGGGCTATGCTACGGGCTTCGCGGGTCTCTGCATCGCCCTGCTCTCTCCTCTGATCGGCGGCATTGCTGACCGCACGGGCCCGCGCAAGCCCTGGATCGCCGCATTCGGTGCGCTGCTCGTCATCGGCTCGGCCCTGCTCTGGTTCGCAAGGCCCGGCTCGCCCGCCGCCGTTCCAATCGCACTCGCCGGCTTCATCATCGCCACGATCGGCGCCGAATTCGCCACCATCTTCAACAATGCGATGATGACACGGCTCGTGCCGCCGGAGCGGCTCGGCTGGCTCTCCGGCACGGGTTGGGCCATCGGCTACCTCGGCGGTCTGATCTCGCTTGCGATCACGCTGGCGCTGCTCGCCGCTGATCCCCTCACCGGCAAGACGCTGGCTGGCCTCGTACCGATCCTCGGCCTCGACGCAGCCGCGCGCGAGGGTGACCGCGCCTCGGGGCCGCTCACCGCGCTCTGGTTCGTCATCTTCGTCACACCGATGTTCCTGCTGACACCGGACTCGCCGGGAACCGGCATGCGCCTCAGGGAAGCGGCGCAGGGCGGCCTCTCGCGACTGAAGGCGACCATCGCCGAACTGCCACGCCTGCCCTCGCTTGGGCGCTTCCTGCTCGCCAACATGATCTATCAGGACGGGCTTGTGGCGCTCTTCGCCTTCGGAGGCATCTATGCGGCCGGCGTCTTCGGCTGGCAGACCATCGAACTCGGCATTTTCGGGATCCTGCTCACCATCACCGGGACGTTCGGCGCCTGGTGCGGCGGCAAGCTCGATGACCGCATCGGCGGCAAGCCCGTGGTGCTGGGCGCCATCGCCTGCCTGCTCTTCGCCTGCCTCGGCATCCTCTCGCTCGGGCCGGACCGCATCTTCTTCGTAGTATCGGCCACGCCTCCGGCGCCAGGCGACGGGCTGTTCGCTTCGGCGCCCGAGCGGATCTATCTCGCTCTTGGCCTGCTGATCGGCCTCGTCGCCGGCCCGCTCCAGGCCTCTTCGCGCAGTCTCATGGCCCGTCTCGCACCGGCGGGCCGGCATGGCGAGTTCTTCGGCCTCTTCGCACTATCGGGCAAGGTGACCTCGTTCATGGGCCCGACCTTCGTGGCGCTGGCGACCACCGTCTTTGCCAGCCAGCAGGCCGGGCTGGCGGTGCTGATCGCGTTCTTCCTTGTGGGCGGCGCTCTGCTCGCCGGCGTCAATGTGAAACAAGGGCTGGCCAGGTAGGACGCGGGACCTTCCGCCACCGCGCCTTTCCTCACAAGGAGGGGCTGGTGGGCCCTCTCGCTTATGGCAACGCCTTCAGATAGCGAACCGGGCGGCCCGGCGCGGCTGCCTGAGCCGCGTGCACGATCGCGTTCGCATCGATCCCGAAATGCCGATAAAGGTCGGCGATGGTGCCGGTCTGACCGAAATGCTCGACGCCGAGCGCCTTCTGCTTGTGGCCGTGCACGCTGCCGAGCCAGGCCAGTGTCGCAGGGTGTCCGTCGAGCACCGAAACGATACCGCAATCGCGTGACAGTTCGCCGAGCAGCCGCTCGATATGACTGGTCGCGCCATGATTGCCGCGCTGACGCGCCCGCTCGGCCGCCTGCCAGCCGGCATTGAGCCGATCGGCCGAGGTGATGGCGAGCAGGCCGACATCGCGCCGGTCTTCGCCGAGCAGCCCGACAGCCTCGATCGCCTCCGGCGCAACCGCACCGGTATAGGCGATGACGACTGAGGCGTTCGGGCCGGGCTTCCTGAGCCAATAGGCGCCATCGATGATGTCGCGCTCGAGATCGGCCGTCATCGCCCGCTTCGGCTGCTCGACCTGCCGTGTCGAGAGCCTGAGATAGACCGAGCCGCCGGTCTCGTCGCGCAGCCAGGTGCGCTCGTCGGGATCGCCCTCGCCGTCTTTCTGCAGGTATTCGAAAGACCAGCGCATCATCACGGCGAGTTCGTCGACAAAGGCCGGCTCGAAGGCGCAGAGCCCGTCCTGGCTCATGCCGATCAGCGGCGTCGCGATCGACTGATGCGCGCCGCCCTCCGGCGCCAGCGTCACACCAGACGGCGTCGCGACCACCATGAAGCGCGCATCCTGGTAGCAGGCATAGTTCAGCGCATCGAGCCCGCGCGAGATGAAGGGATCATAGAGCGTGCCGATCGGGATCAGCCGCTCGCCGAAGATCGAATGTGACAGGCCAAGCGCCGAGAGATTGATGAAGAGGTTCATCTCGGCAATGCCGAGCTCAATGTGCTGGCCCTTCGGCGAAAATTCCCATTTCTGCATCGAGGGAATGCGTTCGTCCTTGAAGGTATCGGCCATCGAGGCGCGGGCGAACAGGCCGCGCCGGTTCACCCATGGACCGAGATTGGTCGAAACGGTGACGTCCGGCGCCGTGGTGACGATACGGTCGGCCAACGGGCCGCCGAGCTTCGCCAGCTCGTCCAGCACCTTGCCGAAGCCCATTTGCGTCGACATCGTCGCCTGGATGCCGGCCTCGAGTTTCGCAGGCACGGGCAGCGACGGCGCCGAGAAGCGACGGCGCCCCTGGGAGAAGAAGGGCACCTTGTCGAGATAGCCGCGGAGCTCGGCTTCTGGCAGCGACAACCCTTCGAACAGGTCCCACTCATGGCCGGGACGGATCGTGTTGGCTTGCTTGAAGCCTTCCATCTGCTCCTTGGTCATCAGCCCGGCGTGATTGTCCTTGTGCCCGGCGAGCGGCAGGCCAAAGCCCTTGACGGTATAGGCGAGGAAACAGACCGGCCGGTCGTGATCGATGCCCTCGAAGGCTTCGAGCAGCGAGGGCAGATCGTGGCCGCCGAGATTGCACATCAGCTTCGAGAGCTCGGCGTCGGAGCGGCTCTCGATCAGCGTCGTCACGGGCCCCTGATCGCCGAGATCATCCATCAGGCGCTTGCGCCAGGCCGCACCGCCCTGGAAGGTCAGGGCCGAATAGAGCTGGTTCGGGCAGGAATCGATCCAGGCCTTCAACCGCTCGCCCCCCTTCTCCTTGAAGGCGGCCTGCTGCAGCGAGCCATATTTCAGCGTCACGACATCCCAGCCGAAATTGCGGAACATCGTCTCGAAGCGGTCGTAGAGCCCCTCGCGGATCACTGCATCGAGTGACTGGCGGTTATAGTCGATCACCCACCATGTGTTGCGGACGCCGTGCTTCCAGCCCTCCATCAGGGCCTCGAAGATATTGCCTTCGTCGAGTTCGGCATCGCCGATCAGCGAGACCATGCGCCCATCCGGCCTGCTTGTGCCCCAGCCATGGGCCTTCACGTAATCCTGGGTCAGCGAGGAGAAGAGCGTCTGCGCGACGCCGAGGCCGACCGAGCCGGTCGAGAAATCGACATCGTCGATATCCTTGGTGCGCGAGGGATAGCTCTGGGCTCCCTTGTATCCGCGAAAATTCTCGAGCTTCTCGCGTGTCTGCAGCCCCATCAGATAGTTGATGGCGTGGAAGATCGGCGAAGCGTGCGGCTTCACCGCGACCCGATCCTGCGGCTTCAGCGCCGCCATGTAGAGCGCCGTCATGATCGTCGCCAGCGATGCGGACGAAGCCTGATGCCCGCCCACCTTCATCCCGTCGCCGTTATCGCGCAGGTGGTTGGCGTTATGGATGGTCCAGGATGCGAGCCAGAGAATCTTCTTCTCGAGTTCGGCGAGAATCGGCAGACGGGGATCGGTCATTTGGCTTCTCTCGGTGCGGCAAAGCCATCATGCACGCTTCCGGCAGCGATTTTTGCCAAAGATCGCCGACGATGCTTTCCATCTTAGCGCTTTCCGCTAATCCTGCGAACGAAAGCGAGACAAGATGCCAGACTACAAACTCGACGATATCGACCGGCGTATCGTCCAGGCTCTCCAGGCCGACGGACGCATGAGCAATCAGGACCTGGCCGAAAAAGTCGGGCTTTCGCCCTCACCCTGCGCAAGGCGGGTTCGCCTGCTGGAAGAAGCCGGCATCATCGAGGGTTATGTCGCGGTCGTGAACCAGGACAAGCTCGGCCTGCCGGTCTCGGTCTTCGCCTCGATCAAGCTGGAGCGGCAGCGCGAGGAAGAGCTCGACCGCTTCGCCGCAGCGGTGACGCGCTGGCCTGAGGTGGCCGACTGCTACCTGATGACCGGCCCGCGCGACTATCTGCTCCGCATCATCGTCAGCGACCTCGCCGCCTACGAACGGTTCCTGAAGGACAAGCTGACCCGGCTCGATAATGTCGCCTCGATCGAATCGAGCTTCGCGCTCGGGCAGGTCAAGCGTTCCTTCTCGGTGCCGGTGGAGCTTGGGCGGGGATAGCCAGGCGAGCGACCAGCTACGCCGCCGCTTGATCATGTCCCTTCTGGATGTCCTTCTGGCTCTCCCCGAGCCCACGCTCGGACATCTCTATTCGCCCGGCAGGAACGCCACGCGTCCCGCGTCATCGCGCACCGTCTCGATCCCGACGCCGTAGAGCTCCATCAGGCTTGCCGGCGTCAACAATTCCTGCGCGACGCCGCTCGCCAACATGCGCCCCGCGCGAATCATCATGACCCGGTCGGCATGCCGCAGCGCCTGATTGGGGTCGTGCGTGGTGAAGAGCACGCCCAGTCCCTCAGTCGCGAGGCGCCTGATCTAAGCCATCACCTTGCCCTGGTTGCCGAAATCGAGGCTTGCGGTCGGCTCGTCGAGAATGACGTAGCGCGGCTCCTGCGCCAGAGCGCGGGCGATCAGCGCGAGCTGGCGCTCGCCGCCCGAGATCTGCGTGTAGGGCCGCTCGGCCAACCCCGCGATGCCGAGGCGCTCCAGCATCGCCATCGCCACCTCGCGATCATGCCGTGAGGGGGCGGCGAATAGCGCGCCATGCGCGGTGCGCCCCATCAGGACGACAGCGAAGACGGAGAAGGCGAAGGTTCCGGCATGGGCCTGCGGCACGTATCCCAGCGCCCGCGCCCGCTCTGAGACCGTCAGGCCGGCAAGCGGCTTTTCATCAAGCGTGAGCCCGCCGGCATAGGGTGGCAAAAGGCCGAGCAGGGTTTTCAGCAGGGTCGTCTTGCCGCTGCCATTCGGCCCGAGCAGAGCAAGAACCTCGCCCGCCCGCAGGGCCAGCGTGATCGCCCGGCCGATCTCGCGCTCAGGATAGCCATAGGCGAGATCGACGGCACTGAGGCTCACGACCAGCCTCCGCGCGCCGACGCAAGCAGCCAGATGAAGAAGGGCGTGCCGATCACCGCGGTGAGGATGCCGAGCGGCGTCTCGACCGGGCCGATCGTTCGCGCCAGCGTGTCGATGATCAAGAGGTAGCCGCCGCCGAGGATCGCGGCGGTCGGCACGAGCTTGCCGAAATCGGGCCCGACGAGGAATCGCGCGAGATGCGGCACGACGAGACCGACCCAGCCGATGATCCCGGCCGCCGCGACGCTCGCGGCCGTGACCATCGTCGCGGCCGCGACGATGGCAACGCGCAAGGGGCCGGTGTTCAGTCCGAGCGCCCGCGCCTCTTCCTCCGGCAGCGACATCACGTTCATGCGCCAGCGCAAGGCAATCAGAACCACGGAGCCCAGAGCGACCGGGCCGAGCAGCGGCAGGAGATCAGCCTTTGCGGTCCCGGCAAGGCTGCCCAGCAGCCAGAAGGTCATGGCCGGAAGCTGGTTATAGGGATCGGCCCAGTATTTCACGAGGCCGATCCCGGCGCCGAGCAGCGAGCCGATGACGACGCCGGTCAGGACGAGGGCCAGCACCGGATCGCCACGCCGGATCGCCGAGCCGACGACATAGACGGCGCCAACCGCGATCAACCCGCCGATGAAGGCTCCGAGCTGGATCCCGACGATGCCGAGCGAGAAATAGATCCCGACCACCGCGCCGAGCGCCGCGCCAGACGAAGCCCCGAGGATGTCGGGCGAGACCAGCGGGTTGCGGAACAGCCCCTGGAAGGCCGTGCCGGCGACGGCGAGCGCCGCCCCGCAGAGCATGGCCGCAATCACGCGCGGGCCGCGGATATTCCAGATTACCGTTTCAAGTTGCGGCGGCAGGCCCGACGGCTGACCACTCACCTCCGCCCAGAGGATGCGCAGCAGATCACCAGGCCCGACCGGGAAGCGCCCAAGCGCGAAGGCCAGCACGACGCCAAGCGCGAGCAAACCGAAGGCGAACAGAGTTCCGCGCGCGAAGGATGGCGACAAGGGCTAGCCTCGCCCGGCCAGGACACGGTCGAGCTGCACGTCGGTCGGCGTCACCTGATAGAACAATGTGTGGAATTCGCGGGCGAGCGGGCGGATGTCCTCGGGGAACTGGGCGGGATAGAGCAGCTTCGCCAGCCACCACAGCCCGATCATCCGGTTGACCGAGGGCGGAAAATCGACCCAGCCGAAGGGCAGCTTCGGGGAGAGATGCACGCGGCGATCGCGCACCGCCCGGACATTCGCCCAGGCAGGATCGCTGGAGACGCCATCGGCGAAGGCGGAATCGATGGTGACGATCACCTCAGGATCCCAGGACAGGACCTGCTCGAGCGAGACATTCGCAAGCCCGCTGCCCGGGGTCTCGGCCGCGACATTGCGCGCCCCGAGGAAGGAAAGTGTCTCGACATTGATCGAGCCGCCGAGCCCAGTCTCGAGCCCGCGCGGGCCGCGCGCGTAATAGACCGAGGGACGCTTCTCCCCGGGAATGGTCGCGATACGTCCCTTGATCGTCGCCATCGCGGTCTCGCACCAGCGCGCCAGCGTCTCGGCGCGTTCGCTGCGCCCGGTCAGTTGACCGAGGATGCGATAGCTCGCCGGAATCTGCTCGAAGCGACCATCGAGCAGCGCATAGGGGATGCCGGTCTGTTCCTGCACCCGCATTGCCAGCTCGACATAGGTCCTGCCCGTCGAACCGGCATCGACGATCAGGTCCGGCTTGAGACCGAGCACCGCCTCGAGATTGGCGCTGTTGCCACGCCCGGTGATGCGACCGACTTCCGGCCTGTCGCCGACACCAGGCAGCAGGAATTCGCGCTCCTCCGCACGATTGGCGCGCGGCCAGCCGAGCAGCAGATCCGGTGCCAGCGTATAGAGCGTGATCGCAGCCGGCGGCCCGGCGGGAAAGACACGCTCGACCCGGGCCGGAATGGCCATCTCACGCCCGGCGCCGTCGCGCACGGTTGCGGCACGCGCAATGCGCGGCGCGGCGAGCGTCGCGGCAAGGCCGCCGAGAACGGTCCGACGGTCAGGTCCGCGCATGATCATGCTCCGTGCCGACGCCCGATTGCGGGCAGCGGTTCGGTTTTATGTCGAGAAGCGGCGTGCCGTCGACGCAGTCGAGCCCGCGCACCCGCAGCGCGCCCTCCTCCACCCCAATGAGTTTGACCCGCGACAGGGCGATCGGATTGGGCCGGACCGGTGAACGCAGCGCAAAAGTGCCGAGAATCTGACCGCTGGATTTCGGGCTCTGGGTCAGCAGATCCCTTCGGGCCAGGTTCATCCAGTACAGCAGGTCGAGATACGCGCAGGTTTCGACGCCGGCCAGCGCCGGCCACCAGATCGCATCGAGCTCGACACGGCAGATAGGCCCCGCTTCCGGGTCTCCACGACGCGGGCATTGATCGCGTGAGGCGAAGGGCGTGCGCAAGCGGCCGATGAAGACGAGATGCGCGTCCTGCCGATCGGGCAAGGCAGCGATGGTCTCGCCCGGTCGCGTCGCCTGCCAATCCATTGCCAGCTCCGTCACTTCGACCCGCCATGTGGGAGCGCCGGCGCGGCAAAGCCGTGTTTCGCCAGAATCTCCTGCCCCGCCCGCGACAGGATGAACATGGCAAGCCGCTAGCCGTTTGGCGAGGCCTTGCTCATCACGGTCAGCCCGTAATCGGCCCCGACCGCGAGCACGGCCGGCAACCGGACCAAGGTCACGCCGGGCTGCTCCCGGGCGAGTGGCTGGGCATTGGTGCGATAGGCCAGGAAGATGTCGGCCTCGCCACTGGCGAGCTTGTGGCCATAGGCATTGACGCCGTCGGGGGCCGCAACGCTGCCCGGACCGCCCGTCAGCTGCAGTGCCTTGGCCTCGAGCGCCGCCTTTGCGCCCGGCTTCAGGGCTTCGGCCCGCGCGAAGACCTCGAAGGCGTAATCGCCGGAGGGATCCGCCTTCGGCGTCGACGTGCCGAGCCTAATGGATGGATCGAGCATGCGTTCCAGCACCGTCTCGGCGGTGACCATCACGCCCGGCCGAACGAAGGCGCAGAGCTCGTTGCGCGCAAAGAGCACGACCGGCCCGGCCAGGCCCGCTTCCGCCAGTGCAGCCGGGTGGTCCATGTTGGCGGAAGCAAACACCTCCGCGACCTCGCCCTTGGCCAACTGCTCGCGCAGCAGTCCGGATGGGCCGTAGACAGCTTCGACCCGGAGCCCGGTCACGGTCTCAAATGCCTGCGTCACCTCGGTCAAGGCTGCCCGCAAGCTCCCGGCAGCGTGGAGCAGGGCCGGCTGCTGTACCTGAGCGGCAGAGACCGCGCCCTGCGGCATCAGACGCTCGGCGACAATGAGAGTGGGCACAGGCTGATGCATCGGCCTGCATAGCATCGGATGCAAAGGGCTGCGTCCGGTCGCCCCTGCAAAGCGGCGATCGCCTTCTGCCATTCAGGGCTCATGAGCCGATTCACGCTAGCCTGCCGTCATCGATCTGGCCTCGCGATCGCGCACCAATCCCGAGCCGAGCACGATTGCCGTGCGGTGGCCTCCGAACTCGCCGACGATCTGCGCGACAACCGCCTGACAGCGCCGATGGTGCGGTGCCCAGCCTTTGCGCTGGCGTCGCCCGCGCTCCCAGAGCGCAGTACTCTCCCGCAACAGGCCGAACTGCCGCGTCAACCGTCCGACCGGGGTCGCAAGGGTCAGCAGGAACTGAGCCAGCATCGGGGCCTGCGTCCGAAAACGGGGAAACGAATTTCGGACGCAGTCATGCGCAGTCCCTGTGTCCTCAGGTCAGTGCGCCGCGCCCCGCGACTGGCCAAAGCGTCTCGACATGCGCATCCGGACCGTGCAGCCCGCGCACGCCGACATACCAGTCGTGCAGGTTCACCGTCGGGTCGCAATGGCCCGGAATGAGCAGGATGCGATCGCCGCGATGCGGCAGTGCGATCGGATCGCCGGTGAGCACGCCATGCTCGTCAGAGGGTTTGGTATAAATGACGCCGTCGCGCTGGAAGGGCATGGGCATGCCGGAATCGACCGCCGCCGCCTTGTGCCCGGCATCGACGATGGCACGGTCCGGAACGGGCTTGCTCATCACCCCGGCGAGGACGAAGAGGGCGTGCTCGAAGGCCCTGAAGGGAGTGCCGTCCGCCTGTCGATTGCGGGCGTAATCTGCATCCATGAAGATGTAGGAGCCCGCCTGGATCTCGTTCCAGATGCCGGACTGGCTTTCGAGCTCATAGGTACCGGTGCCGGCGCCGCTGACATACTCGCAATTGAGGCCCGCCTGGGCGAGACGCTCGACCGCGTTCCGCGCAAGCAGCCCGGCGCGCTCGATCGCCTCGCGCCGCTCGTCGATCGAGCGCATGTGCTGGGCAGCACCGTGATAGGCCTGAACACCGGTGAAACGCAGAGAATTGCTACGCGCGACCGCCTCGGCGATCCGCACGGCTTCGCCGACTGCAACGCCGCAGCGGCGTCCGCCGATATCGAGTTCGACCATGACATCGAGCATCACGTCGTGCCGCGCCGCCGCCTCCGCCGCCTCGCGCACGCCCTCGGGATGATCGACGCAAAGGCCGATCCGTGCGTTGCGCGCCAGCTTGGCAAGCCGATCGAGCTTGGCCGGGCCGACGATCTCGTTGGTGACCAGAACATCGCCGACACCGCCCGCGACGAGAACCTCGGCTTCGGAAACCTTCTGGCAGCACTGTCCGACGGCGCCATGGGCGATCTGAAGCAGTGCGATGTCCGGGCTTTTATGGGTCTTGGCATGAGGACGAAGACGTACGCCATGGGCCTGCGTATAGGCGGCCATGGCGACGAGATTCCGCTCGAAGGCGTCGAGATCGAGAACGAGCGCTGGCGTGTCGATCTCGGCGAAGCTCTGGCCGATCTGGGCCGGCGGGGGCGCGGGCATGGGTGTACGCTATCTCCTGAATCAGTTGCAGCACTGTGGCTATGGGACGCCAGCTTCTTGTCTGGAACAAGACCGGAGCACGAGGAGCCACCCCTCCGCCATGCCTGTGGCATATCGCGGTCGACCATGTTAGGCCCCGCGCCATGAAGATCGGCCGCGTTACCGACGACACCTTTGCGCTCTTTGCCCGCGTCTGGCGCGAGCGTGTCAACGCCTACCTGCCTCAGATGGCGATGATCCTGGCACTTGTGGTGGTGATCGCCGCGACAACCAGTTTCTACCCGCTGCTCATCAAGGCGGCCTTCGACGCCTTCGCCGATCCCCTGTCGGCGGAAGCGACGGGCTTCGTACGCCGGATGGAGCGTCTCGTCTCGAAATCGATCGGGATCGAGATCGGCGTGGTCAACGCCGTTGCCGTCGTCGTCGTCATCGTGACTGCGATCAAGGGCTTCTCGCTGCTCACGCAGACCGTGATGACCAATAGCGTGGTCAGCCGAATCGAAGCGGATATGCAGTCCGCGCTTTACGCGCATCTGATCGATGCCGATCTTGCTCAGCTCCAGCGTGAGAACCCCGCGTCGCTGACCCAGCGCTTCACCACCGACTTCACCTATGTGAAGGAGGCGCTGACCCGGATCATCAACATCGCCGTGCGCGATGTCATGACCTCCATCGCACTGGTCGGGGCCCTGCTCTGGATCGATTGGCAGATGACCCTTGTCGTCCTGCTGATCGCGCCGATCGTCGCGCGCCCGATCGGCCGGATCGGCAAGAAGCTGCGACGCATGGCGATGTCGCAGCAGGAGCAGACAGGCATCATGGCAAGCCTCGTCACGGAGAGCCTGCAAGGTGCCCGCGTCGCCAAGACGGACTCGCTCGAGCCCTATCTCAAGGCGCGCGCCGCGCATGCCTTCGAGACGATCCGCTCGCTCAAGATGAAGGCTGCCAATGCCCGCGGCCGGCTCGACCCTCTGCTCGAGGTCGCCGGCGGCATGGCGGTCGCCGGCGTCCTTGCCGCCATCGGCGTCAGGATCACGGCCGGCACCAGCACGATCGGCGATTTCACCGGTTATGTCTCGGCGCTGCTGCTCGCGGCGCAGCCGATGCGTTCGCTCGGCAACCTCAACGCCATCCTGCAGGAGGCAGGTGCCTCGCTGAAACGCTACTATGCCCTGATCGACGAGAAGCCATTGGTTACCGAGCACCCCGGTGCGCAGCCTCTCAAGGTCGGCGCCGGCGAGATCGCCTTCCGGCACGTTCGCTTTCGCTATCGCGATGATGCCCGCGCCCTGGAAGGCATCGATCTCGTCGCACAGGGTGGCAAGATGACAGCGCTGGTCGGTCGCTCCGGCTCCGGCAAGTCGACGCTGCTCACCCTGGCGCCGCGCCTTTACGACCCGAACGAAGGCCGCATCGAGATCGACGGACAGGATCTCCGCGACGTTACGCTCGCCAGCCTGCGCGGCCAGATCGGCGTCGTCAGCCAGGATGTCATGCTCTTCGACGATACGGTGCGGGCCAACATCGCCTTTGGCCGGCCGGGAGCGACCGAGGCCGAGATCATGGCCGCCGCCAGGGATGCAGCGGCGCATGATTTCATCATGGCCATGCCCGACGGCTACGATACGCAGGTCGGCGAGCGCGGTTCGAAACTGTCAGGCGGCGAGCGCCAGCGTGTCGCCATCGCGCGAGCCATCCTCAAGGATGCGCCCATCCTGCTGCTCGACGAGGCGACGAGCGCACTCGACACCGAGTCAGAGCGGCTCGTCCAGCAGGCGCTCGCCCGACTGATGAAGAACCGCACGACGCTGGTGATCGCCCATCGCCTCTCGACTGTGCGCGAGGCCGATCTCATCGTCGTGCTGGAAGAGGGCCGGATCGTCGAGACCGGTAGCCATGATGCTCTGATCGAGCATGACGGCACCTATGCCCGGCTGCACCGGCTGCAATTCACCGAGAATTGAGACGCGCCGAACTCAGGGCTCGCGGGCGAGCGCGTCCACGGCGGACTGGAAGCCCTTGAACGAGAAGGGCAGCACGACGGCGCGGTTGGCGCCATCCTGATAGCGAAGCTGGCCAGCGTCGCCAAAGCCGCGCCAGCGCTTCAGCAGGTCGTCGCTCACGTTCACCTCGGCGAAGCAGCCGCCGGGAAGGCAGCGCTGGAAGTCGGCAAGCGTCCCCTCGTCCTTCTCCCCGAGCGCAAGGCGGATACCGGCCTTGGCGCCGAGGCTCACGTTCGGCGGCACCTGCACCACAAGCTTGTAGGGCTCATTGCGCACCGGCCGCCCGAGCGCGATCAACGCCACCGGGCCGCGCTGCCCCTGCACCTCCAGCGTCTGCACGATCTCGCAGATCCGGGTCCCGACGCCCTGCTGGCAGCGATGGGTCCAGTCGCCATAGGTCGCCGTCGTATTGTCCGGTTGCGAAACGCCGCCAGGAGCGGCCGGAGCCTGAGCACTCGCGGTAGGACGCTGCGCCTGGGCAAGGGCTGCGCCGCTGAAGATCACGACGGAAACGAACGCGAGAGGCCTAAGCTTCGAAATCACCTGACAAATCCCCTTTGACGGCATCCGCGAGTTAGACCGTGGCGAGCGATTCCACGCAAGCCGTTTGCGGTCGGCTGGGAACGGCCGTCAACAACGCCGCGGCAAATCACGGCCTAAGGGTGCCAGCCGGTTTCCAGCGCCGGCGCATCGGCCTTGGCCTCTTCCCGCCGAGCCTCTTCGACCACTGCGAACAGCGCACGCAAGGCATCCTCGACGCCCTGGCCAGACGCGGATGACAGCACGATCGGCGCGCGCTTGGCGGCCCGCTTCAGCCGCGCGACCTGCTCCTTGAGCAGCTCCGGGCTCAGGGCGTCCACTTTTGACAGCGCCACGATCTCGGGCTTCTCGGCCAGGCCCTCGCCATAGGCCTCGAGTTCCTCCCGAACGGTCTTGTAGGCCTTGCCGGCGTGCTCGCTGGTGCCTTCGACCAGGTGCAGCAGCACGCGGCAGCGCTCGATATGGCCGAGGAAGCGATCGCCGAGCCCATGTCCCTCATGCGCCCCCTCGATCAGGCCAGGAATATCGGCCAGCACCATCTCGCGCGCGTCGACCCGCACGACGCCCAGGCCGGGATGCAGGGTGGTGAAGGGGTAATCGGCGATCTTCGGCTTTGCAGCGGTCACGGCGGCAAGAAAAGTCGACTTGCCGGCATTGGGGAGGCCGACAAGCCCGGCATCGGCGATCAGCTTCAGGCGAAGCCAGATCCAGCGCTCCTCGCCCGGCAGGCCCGGATTGGCATGGCGCGGCGCCTGGTTGGTCGAGGTCTTGAAATAGGCGTTGCCGAAGCCGCCATTGCCGCCCTTGCACAGAACGAAACGCTGGCCAGGCTCGGTCAGGTCGGCGATCAGGGTCTCACCGTCTTCATCGAAGACCTGCGTGCCTGGCGGCACCTTGAGCACGACCGGCGGGCCATTGGCGCCGTGCCGGTCCTTGCCCATGCCATGTTCGCCGATCCTGGCTTTGAAATGCTGCTGGAAGCGGTAGTCGATCAGCGTGTTGAGCCCTTGCACGCATTCGATCACGACATCGCCGCCGCGTCCGCCGTCGCCGCCGTTGGGGCCGCCGAACTCGATGAATTTTTCACGCCGGAAGGAGACGCAGCCCGCGCCGCCGTCGCCGGCCTTTACATAGATCTTGGCTTGGTCGAGGAATTTCATTGCTTCTCAGTAGTGGGCCGCGGGCCGAAGGGCAATGCGGGCGGCTCACGCGGCAAGCCGTGGTGCCGCCATTTCTTCGCGAAGCGCCTGTGCGAAGCGCCGGGCAGCAAGACTCGGGTTGGGCGCGACGATGAGACCGACCGCAAGCTCAAACAGCGGTGGCAGGCCTTCAGCCGCACCGAGCCGCCGCAGGCTTGCAGGCGCCGCACTCTCAGTGATCGCCGTGACGCAGAATCCGGCCTCGACCGCGGAGATCACGCCTGCCGTATGCGAGGAGGAAAAGACCAGCCGATGCGCCCGCCCGGCCCCGGCGAGCGCCGCCAGGACACGCGGGCGCGCCCGGCAGCCCTCGGAGAACAGGGCAAGCGGCAAGACCTCCTGCAATTCCGGGCGATGACCGCGCGCCGCGACCCAGACCAGCTGCTCGCGACGCAGCGTTTCTCCCTTTGGCCGGACCGGATCCTGCGTGATCACGGCGATATCGAACTCGCCCGCCGCAAGCGCAGGCTCGATCCGTTTCGAGAGATCGCACCGCAGTTCCAACTCGACACGCGGATGCTCAGCCGCAAATCGTGCGATCAGCGGTCGCAAATAGGCGTCGACATAGTCGTCGGGCACGCCGACCCGCAGTCGCCCCGTGGCTGCCTCGCCGCCCAGATCGGCCAGCGCTTCGCGCTCGACGGCGAGCAAACGGCGGGCATGACCGATCAGCCGTTCGCCGGCATCGGTCGGCGTCACCCCACGCCGCGAGCGCTCGAGCAGCTTCTGGCCCAGTTGCGCTTCGAGATCCTGGATGCGGACCGAAACCGCCGATTGCGTTCGGCCGAGCCTGACGCTCGCTGCCGTGAAGCCGCCGGTCTCGGCGACCGTCACCAGCATATCCAGCGCCGCCAGATCGAAATGAGTCGCCATCGCCTCGCTCCATCGGAAATTCGAATGGAACGATGAGAATAATCCGTTTTTCCGATTGAAGGAAGCGCACTATATCGCCGGCACTGCCCGTCGCGGATGACCCTGATGACCACCCCGAGCCTCGCCCTGTCACGTCCGGCCGCCCCCGGCCTCGCCATGTTCGTCGCCTTGATGACGGGCGCGACCTGCATCGGCTTCTCCGGCATCTTCGTGCGCTATGCGGATGTCGGACCGGCCGCCGCCGGCTTCTGGCGCATGCTCTTTGCCCTGCCCGTGCTCGCAGCCTGGACCGCGTTCGAACAGCGCAAGCCCAAATCGGGTGGCGCGCGGTCCCGTGGGTGGTGGCCGATCGCGCTGGCCGGGTTCGCCTTCGCCGTCGACGTGACGCTCTACAATGCCTCGCTTGGCTTCACGACGATCGCCAACGCCTCGCTGCTTGGCAATCTCTCGCCGGTCGTCGTTGTTCTGGCGGCCTGGCTCCTGCTCGGTGAGAAACCGACCGGGCGGATTCTCGGCGCGCTGATGCTGGCGATCGGCGGCGCGCTGATGCTGGTGCTGCCGAAATTCGCGACCACTGCGGCAGCGACCAGCCCGGGCAGCATCTTTGGCGACAGCCTGGCGGTCGGAGCGGCCTTCTCCTACGCCATCTACATCATCGCCATTCGCCGGGCCCGGGATTCTGCCGATGCCGGACGCATCGGCCTGATCTCCAGCGCGCTTTGCGCCGTCTTCTGCATCGCGGTCGCGCTCCTGCTTGGCGAAACCATCCTGCCGCAGAGCCTGCAGGGCTGGCTCGCGGTCATCGCACTCGGCCTCGTCTCGCATGCGCTGGGCCAAGGCTTGATCACGCTGGCGCTCGGCCAATATGGCGCTAGCGCCGCCTCGCTGGTGATGGTCTGGCCGGCGCTGGTCAGCGTTCTCGCAGCCTGGGCGATCTTTGCCGAGCAGCCCTCACCGGCTCAGGCCTTTGGCGGTGTGGCGATTCTGGCAGCGGTTCTGCTGGTGCGGAAGGGCTGAGGCTTGCTGCCGGACCTGGCCCGCCCCACTGAAGCGGCCTGAGATTGCTCCCCCAGCCGCGGAGCGCAGCGGGGTTCTGCCGCTCGATCTCGAAACCATAGACGGAGCCGCTTCCACTCGGCTCCGTCCTGTCGGTCGACCCTACTCCGCCGCAAGCCGCGGCGGCGGCAGCTTTCCACTCATCGCCTTGGCGCTGGCTTCGCCGGGCGTTTCCTCGTCCCCCATCGGCTCCCAGGCCGATTCATCCTCAGGCTTGCTGAAGAAGCGGCCGAAGAGCCAGCTGAAGCCACGGCCGACATCGTCCATCACCGTATAGAAGGACGGCACGAAGACGAGGCTGAGCACGGTCGAGACGATCAGGCCGCCGATCACCGCGATCGCCATCGGCGCGCGGAACTCGCCGCCATCGCCGACGCCATAGGCGGAGGGCAACATGCCGGCCGCCATCGCGATCGTCGTCATCACGATCGGACGGGCCCGCTTGCGCCCGGCTTCGAGCAGTGCGGTGACCCGGTCCTTGCCGCGGGCGACCTCCTCCACCGCGAAATCGACGAGCATGATCGCGTTCTTGGTGACGATGCCCATCAGCATCAGCAGGCCGATATAGACCGGCATCGAGACCGGGTTATTGGTCGCGAGCAGCGCGATCACCACGCCGCCGAATGAGAGCGGCAGCGAGAGCAGGATGGTCACCGGCTGGGCGACCGAGCCGAACAGCAGGATCAGCAGCGCGAAGACCAGCATCAGACCGGTTGTCATCGCCGTGATGAAGCCCTGCACGACCTCGCCCTGGATCTCGGCATCGCCGGTGGCGGCGATCTTGACGCCCTCCGGCAGTCCGACCTCCGCGACGATCTCGTGGAAGGTGTCCTGCGCGGTGCCGAGTTCGAAGCCGCGCTTCAGGTCGGCGCCGATCGCAGCCCGGCGGACGCGGTCATAGCGGTCGATCGAGCTCGGCCCCTGGCCGAAGCCGATATCGGCCACCGCCGTCAGCGGAATCGAGACGCCGCTCGTATTGGTGACACGCAGCGCCGCAATGTTGCGGATGTCGGCGCGCGCCGCCTCATCGAGCTGGACCCGGATCGGCACCAGACGGTCGCCGGCATTGAACTTGGCAAGATTGGCACCCGCATCGCCGATCGTGGCGATGCGCACCGCTTCCGAGATTGCCTCCGGCGTGACGCCGAGCGTTGCCGCCTGCTCGAGCTTCGGCGTGACGCGCAGCTCCGGCCGGCTGAGCGAGCCGGCAGTCGCGACATTGAGATAGCCGTCGACCTGGCGCATGCGCGCCTCGATCCGCGCGACCGCCTCGTCGAGCGCATCACCGTCCTTGGAGAGAATCGAGAACGCCATCTCGCGCTCGCCGCGTTCGTTGACATACCAGGCCCGGGCATCGGGGACGCTGGCGAGCTTCTGCGCGATGACGACCTTCAGGTCCTTTTGCTTGATCGCACGCTCGCCCTTCGGCGTCAGCATGACCGTGACCGAGGCACGCCGGACCTCGCGCTGTCCGGTCGGCGAAGCGCCGCCGAGCACGAAGACATGCCTGACCTCGGGAATCGTCCTCAACGCATCGACGATCTGGTCGGTGGTGACACGCGTTTCTTCCAGCGTTGCGCCCGGCGGCAGCTCGACGCTGGCGACGACACGCGCGGTGTCCTCTTCCGGGAAGAAGCCCGTCGGCAGCAGGGCCGTCGCCTGGATCGAGCCGAACAGGAAGATGAACCCCACCACCAGGGTCAGATAAGCCATGTTGAACGGCAGTTTGCGCCAACGCCCCGTCCCGTCGAAACGCGGCAGCAGCGGCAGGCGGATGCGCGCAAGCGTAAGCCGCAGCAAGCCGATATAGCCGCGCATGAACGGGCCGGGCTTGTCATCCTCGTGCTTTACCGGTCGCATCAGATAGGCCGCCATCATGGGCGTGATCAGCCGCGCCACCAGCAACGAGAACAGCACCGCTATGGCGACCGTCAGACCGAACTGGCGGAAATACTGCCCGGCGATACCGCCCATGAAGGAGACCGGCGCGAAGATCGCGACGATGGTCAAGGTGATCGCGATGACCGCGAGCCCGATTTCATCGGCCGCCTCCATCGCCGCGCGATAGGGCGATTTGCCCATCTTCATATGGCGCACGATGTTCTCGATCTCGACGATCGCGTCGTCGACCAGGATGCCGGTGACGAGCGTGATGCCGAGCAGGCTGACCAGATTGAGCGAAAAGCCCAGCATCTGCATCGCCCAGAAGGTGGGGATGGCCGAAAGCGGTAGCGCGATGGCGGTGATCAGCGTCGCGCGCCAGTTGCGCAGGAAGAGGAAGACGACGAGCACGGCCAGCGCCGCCCCCTCGAACAGCGTCTCCATCGCCGACCGGTAGTTGCCGTGGGTATAGGCGACGGCATCGTCGATCAGCTTCAGCTCGATCGACGGATAGCGCTTGTTCAGCTCCTCGATGCGCGCTGCAACCACCTGCTTGACCGAGAGCTCGCTCGAACCCTTGGAGCGGAACACCGCGAAGGTGACGACGGGTTGCTTGTCCAGGCGGCTGAAGGAGCGCGGTTCGGAATTGGAATCCTCGACCCGGCCAAGTTCCTTGAGCCTCACCTCGCGGCCGCCGGTGAGCGAAATCTTGGTCTCGGCCAGGTCGGCCACCGTGCGTGCGCCGGCAAGCGTACGAATCGCCTGTTCCTGGCCGCCAACCTCACCGCGCCCGCCGGCGAGGTCGACATTGGTCGCGCGAATCTGCCGGTTGACTTCACCGGCCGTGGTGCCGAGCGCCAGCAGCCGGTCGGGATCGAGCGAAATCCTGATCTCGCGATCGACGCCACCGTAGCGATCGACACGGCCAACGCCCTTCAGCCCCTGCAATTCGCGCGCAACGACATCGTCGACATGCCAGGAGAGTTGCTCGAGCGTCATGCCGGGCGATGAGGCGCCATAGCTCAGGACCGACTGGCCCTCGACATCGATGCGCTGGATCACCGGCTCGTCGATCGTGCGCGGCAGGTCTGCCCTGACCTTGGCGATGGCGTCCTTGACGTCGTTGACGGCACGGTCGGTGTTCACCTCCAGCCGGAACTCGATCAGGGTGAGCGACTGGCCGTCGGTCAGCGTCGACATCACATGTTTGACGCCCGTGATGTTGGCGACCGCATCCTCGATGCGCTTGCTGACCTGGCTTTCGAGCTCGGCCGGCGCTGCGCCGGCCTGAGTCACCGAGACCGAGACGAAAGGCACGTCGATATTCGGCATCCGCGTGACCGGCAGTGTCGAAAACGACATCACCCCGAGCACGCAGAGAACCACGAAAAGCAGGATGGCCGGGACCGGTTTGCGGATCGACCAGGCCGAGAAATTGATGTTCATTCCGCCGGCCCCGTCAATTCGTCGCGATCGGCGTCACCGCATCGCCGTCGCGCACGAAAGTGCCCGCACGTGCGACGACGGTCTCACCTTCGGCGAGGCCGGAGGTGATCTCGATCCGGCCATTTCCGGTCAGTCCCAGCGTCACCTTCTTGGTGCTGACCTTGCCGTCCTTGACGCTCTGCACCAGCGCTCCATTGCGCGAATAGGTGATGGCGGAGAGCGGCAGGGTGATGCTCGTCTTGCGACCGGTTTCGATCACGCCGCGCGCAAAGGAACCAAGCGCGATCGGCGGATTATCCTTGAGAGCGATCCGCACGCGCCCGAGCCGGGACGCCTTGTCGACCTGCGGTGCGATCAACCTGATCTCACCGACGAGCGGCTGCTGTGCTCCTGCCGGCGTGACTGCGACCGTCTGGCCGAGCCTGAGCGAGCTAAGCTCGACTTCCGCGACATCCGCCTCGAGTTCGATCGCACCATCCGCGATGATGCGGAAGAGGGGTTCGGTCGCGGCCAGGGGGGCCATGGCGCCAAGCTTGGCGCGGCGCTGGCTGACGATTCCGGCTGCGGGAGCCTTGATCTCGGTGCGCGCCAGCTTCACGGCAATATCGCGCTCCTGCGCCTTGGCGAGCGCAAGATCAGCCGTCGCGATGGCAAGCGCATGCTGCGCCGAGTTGACGCGGGCGACCGTCGTCCTCGCCGCGGCAGAGCGCAGATCGAAGGTCTCGATGCTGGCATTGCCCGAATCGCGCAGGGCCTTGGTCCGCTCGAAGGCGTTCTCGGCCTGGACTCGATTGGCTTCCGCCTCGGAGACCTGGGCCCTGGCCTGGGCGATCGCCGCTTCGGCGCGGGCGATCTGAGCCTCGTTCTGGGTGTGAAGGACATCAAGCGTCGTCCGCGACAGACGCGCCAGCACCTGGCCCGCCGCCACGCGATCTCCCTCCTCGGCCAGGATGTCGACCAGCGCGAAGCCATCGATCTCCGGCGAAACCAGGACCTCGTCGCGCGCGATCATCGAGCCCGAGACCACGACGCTCTGCACGATTTCCGCGGTCCTGGCCGGCGTAACCGTCACGGCCGGGCCATGGCCGGGAGCAGTTGCCTGCGCGGCCGCGCTGGCCGGCGTCTGGGCCGAGGCCGCAACAGCCGGCAGCAGCGCCAGGGTCAGCAGGGACAAGGCAGCCAGGCGCGTCAGCGCGAGGGGAAGCGGCAACATGGTGATAACCTTCGAATCAGTCATGGCTGATTTGTGTCTTGGGATTGCAGGCGCATTGCCTGAGCCAATCCTCGCATCGCGGTGAACATCGTTTCGGCAGCGGTCTTGGTATCGAAATTCGGATCCATGGCGCGCCGGCAGAGATAGCCGTCAGCGAGCATCGTCATCGCCTGAAGGAAGCGGATCTCGTCGAGATCGGCCGGCAGCTCGCCGCCCTCCTTGGCCGCGGAGATGGCTGCCGCCAGGCCTACGATGACCGTGCCGTCGATATCGGCGCACATCGCCGCCATTTCCGGATTGCGCGCGGCCTCCGCCCAGATCTGCAACGCGATGATGGCTTTCTCGCGCGGCTCCTCGACGAGATGTCGCCGGCCGAGCGCCTCGAGCTGGTCGAGAAGATTGCCGGCGCGCGGATCGAGCGCCGAGAAATCCGCGGCGATCGTAGCCCGGTCGCGCTCGGCCATCCCCGCGATGATCGCGTCCTTGGAGGCGAAGTAGCGATAGAGATTGCCCGGGCTCATGCCGGCCTCGGCCGCGACATCGTTCATCGTCGCTGCATGGAAACCGGCGCGCGCGAAGACGCGCTCCGCCGCATCGAGGATGCGTGTATGGCGCTCCGTCATGGCACGGTCGGACGGGGCGAGGGCAAAGGGCGGTGGCAAATGACGGATCCGCGATGAGAATGAACGTTCATTCTCATGACCTATCGTGAACTTGAAGTCAAGAAGCGTGCGCACCCGGCGGAATCAGGGCGCCGCCATGCAAAAAACACCTGCATGCCATGCACCCCTGGCGCATGAATTGCTTTGCTCGGTCCCGCATGGAACCGCATTGTCAGTGCATGGATGGACGTTGCGCCGGCGAGCGCAACCTTGGCGCGTGAGCGACCCGAAGCCCGTGATGAACGATCAGCCCTTTCGTCTCAGCGCTGCCCGCAAGCTCCGCTCCCCCCTCCGCCCCCGCAGGGACAGGCCAGCACCGAAGCCGGTCCTGATCGTCCTGCACCAGGAGCATTCGACTTCCGGCCGGGTCGGCCGCCTTCTCGCGGCACGAGGGCACGCGCTCGATATCCGCAAGCCGCGCTTCGGTGACCCGCTCCCGGCGACCATGCGCGATCATGCCGGCGCCGTGATCTTCGGCGGCCCGATGAGCGCCAATGACCCTGACGGTTTCGTCAGGGCCGAGATCGACTGGATCGGCACCTGCCTGAAGGAGGAAGCACCCTTTCTCGGCATCTGCCTGGGCGCCCAGATGCTGACGAGGCATCTCGGCGGCACCGTCTACACGCATCCGCAGGGCCGCGCCGAGATCGGCTACTATGATCTAGCGCTGACGGATGCTGGCCATACGCATGCGAGCGAGGCCGGCTTCTCCTGGCCCTCGACCGTTTACCAATGGCATCGCGAAGGCTTCGACTGCCCGAACGGCGCCGAATGCCTCGCAACCGGGGGCGACTTTCCGGTCCAGGCCATTCGCTCGGGGCCGAAAGCTTATGGCATCCAGTTTCATCCCGAAGTGACCCCGGCGATGATGTGCCGCTGGTCGGTGCGCGCGCATGAGCGCACCCTGATGCCCGGTGCCCAGCTGCGCCATCAGCATCTCGAAGGCTGGTATCGCTATGATCCCGCCGTCAGAGCCTGGCTCGACGGCTTCCTCGACCACTGGCTGCGCGTGCCGGCGGATGGAGAGACCTCCCTCGCATGACCCGTACCTCGCTTGTCCTCGGCGCCGGCATCGTCGGCGTCTCCTGTGCGCTCGCGCTGCAGAAACGCGGCTTCACGGTCACCCTGATCGACCGGCGCGAGCCCGGCAGCGAGACCTCCTACGGCAATGCAGGCGTGGTCAGCCCGACCTCCGTCGTCCCGCTCAACAATCCCTCGCTCTGGAAAAGCCTGCCGAACTATCTCGGCAACCATCACGCCGCCGTGCGCTATCGCTGGGGCCATCTGCTGCGGAATCCCGGCTGGGTCCTGCGCTTCCTCGCCGAAGCGCGCCCATCGCGTCTCGCGCCGCGCGTTGCGGCGCTCCACGGCCTGACAGTTCATGCCCTGACCTTGCACAAGGCGTGGATGGCGGAGGCTGGAATCAGCCACCGCCTGCGTGAAAACGGCACGCTGAAACTCTGGCGCAGCGAGGCCGGGCAACAGGCATCCCGCACCGAGCAGCAATGGCTCGAGGATCATGGCTTTCGCGCCGACTATCTCGACCGGCAGGCCCTTTCAGCGGTCGAGCCCGATCTCAACCCGATCTTTTCGGCCGGCCTGTGGTTGCGGGACAACGGCTCGGTCGACTGGCCGCAGGCCGTGGTCGCAGCCTATGCGGCGCTCTTCGCCGCGCGTGGCGGCAAGATCATCCGCGCCGCCGCCTCAGGGCTCTCCAGAACGTCCCAGGGCTGGCGCGCGACGACCGATTCCGGCAGCTTCGATGCCGATCTCGCCGTGGTCGCGCTCGGCCCATGGAGCCCCGATCTGCTGCACCCGCTCGGGCTGAGCGTCCCGCTCAATGTCGAGCGCGGTTATCACCGTCATTACAAGGCCGCCGGCGGACGCAACCTTTCGCGCCCGTTCTACGACGTCGAGTCCGCTTACTTCCTCGCGCCGATGGAAAAGGGCTACCGCCTGACCAGCGGTGTCGAGCTCGCCAACCGGGATGCGCCTTCGAATTTCGCCCAGATCGACGCGGTCCTGCCACGGGCGAAGGAAGCATTTGACCTGACCGAGGCGACCGAAGCCACGACCTGGCGCGGAGCCAGGCCGACCCTGCCCGATTCATTGCCGATGATCGGGGAGGCGCCGCGGAATCCCGGTCTCTGGCTAGCCTTCGGCAGCCAGCATATCGGCTTTGCGACCGGGCCGGTCACCGGCGAAATCCTGGCTGCTCTGATCAGCGGCGAGAAGCCGATTGCCGATCCCGCCCCATTCGCGCCGACGCGATATCTCTGATCCCGACGATCCGGACGCGCGCTCGGCCGAGCCCGATAGCGCCGATGCAACGGGCGAGAGCCGAAGCCTCTTCCTGAAATGCACCCAGGACAGGTAGACCTGCGCAGGCCGTCACGTCGGACGGCCGCACCGTCGGATAAGTGGCGCGTCAGACCTGCCGCGCCACCATCATCTTCTTGATCTCGGCGATCGCCTTGGCCGGGTTCAGGCCCTTCGGGCAGGCATTCGCGCAGTTCATGATCGTGTGGCAGCGATAGAGCCGGAAGGGATCTTCCAGATCGTCGAGACGCTCGCCGGTGGCCTCGTCGCGGGAGTCGATCAGCCAGCGATAGGCCTGAAGCAGCACGGCAGGACCGAGATAGCGGTCGCCATTCCACCAGTAGCTCGGGCAGGACGTCGAGCAGCAGGCGCAGAGGATGCACTCATAGAGGCCGTCGAGCTTCTCGCGGTCCTCCTTGCCCTGCGCCCACTCCTTCTCCGGAGCCGGCGTCGTGGTCTTGAGCCAGGGCTCGACTGAGGCGTGCTGCGCATAGAAGCGTGTGAGGTCCGGGACCAGATCCTTGATCACCGGCATATGCGGCAGCGGATAGATCGCGACCTTGCCCTTCGAGCCGCACTCGTCGATGCCGGTGGTGCAGGCCAACCCGTTCTTGCCGTCCATGTTCATGGCGCAGGAGCCGCAGATGCCCTCGCGGCAGGAGCGCCGGAAGGTCAGCGTCGGGTCGATCTTGTTCTTGATCCAGATCAGCGCGTCGAGGACCATCGGTCCGCAATCCTCGCGATCGACATAATAGGTGTCGGTGCGCGGATTCTCGCCGGTATCGGGGTTCCAGCGATAAACCTTGAACTCGGTCAGCTTCTTGGCGCCGGCCGGCTTCGGCCAGGCCTTGCCTTCGGTCAGTCGTGAGTTCGCGGGGAGATTGAATTCGGCCATCGGTCAGATCGTCCTCAATACACCCGCGCCTTGGGCTTGATGTACTCGATATCGTTCGAGAGCGTGTAGGTATGGACCGGGCGGTCGTCGAGCGTGACGGTCCGCTTCTCGTCGTCGATCCAGGACAGGGTGTGCTTCATCCAGTCCTTGTCGTCGCGCTCCGGATAGTCCTCGCGGGCATGGGCGCCCCGGCTTTCCGGGCGATTCAGTGCCGAATCCATCGTGACAACGGCCTGGGTGATCAGGTTGTCGAACTCGAGCGTCTCGACCAGATCCGAGTTCCAGATCAGCGAACGGTCGGTGGTCGCGATATCGGAGGCACCGGCCCAGACCTCGTGGATCAGCTTGTGACCTTCCTGCAGCGTTTCGCCGGTGCGGTAGACGGCGCAGTTGTCCTGCATCGTCTTTTGCATGCGGTTGCGCAGCTCGGCCGTCGGGGTGCCGCCCGAGGCGTTGCGGAACTTGTCGAGGCGGGTCAGCGCGAGATCGGCCGAGGACTTCGGCAGCTCGGGCTGCTTCTCGCCCGCCGTCACGATTTCGGCGCAGCGCAGGCCGGCGGCACGACCGAAGACGACCAGATCGATCAGCGAGTTCGAGCCGAGGCGGTTGGCGCCATGCACCGAGACGCAGGCCGCTTCGCCAATCGCCATCAGGCCAGGCACCACGGTGTCTGGATTGCCGTCGACCTTGGTCAGCACCTCGCCATGATAGTTCGTCGGGATGCCGCCCATGTTGTAGTGCACCGTCGGCAGCACCGGGATCGGCTCACGGGTGACGTCGACGCCGGCGAAGATCTTGGCGCTCTCCGAGATGCCCGGCAGGCGCTCGTGCAGAATTTTCGGGTCGAGATGGTCGAGATGCAGGTAGATGTGGTCGCCGTTCTTGCCGACGCCGCGTCCGCCACGAATCTCCATGGTCATCGAACGCGAGACGACGTCGCGAGAAGCCAGATCCTTGGCGGAGGGAGCGTAACGCTCCATGAAGCGCTCGCCCTCGGAATTGGTGAGATAGCCGCCCTCGCCGCGAGCCCCTTCGGTGATCAGGCAGCCGGCGCCATAGATGCCGGTCGGGTGGAACTGCACGAACTCCATGTCCTGCAGCGGCAGGCCGGCACGCAGCACCATGCCGCCACCGTCGCCGGTGCAGGTATGGGCCGAGGTCGCCGAGAAATAGGCGCGGCCATAGCCGCCGGTCGCCATGATCGCCATCTTCGAGCGGAAGCGATGCAGCGTGCCGTCATCGAGCTTGAGCGCGATCACGCCCCGGCAGACGCCATCCTCGTCCATGATCAGGTCGATGGCGAAGTACTCGATGAAGAACTCGGTGTTGTAGCGCAGCGCCTGGCCGTAGAGCGTGTGCAGCATGGCGTGGCCGGTGCGGTCGGCGGCAGCGCAGGTGCGCTGGGCTGGAGGACCGTTCCCGAAATCGGTGGTCATGCCGCCGAAGGGCCGCTGATAGATCTTGCCGTCCTCGGTGCGCGAGAAGGGCACGCCCCAATGCTCGAGCTCATAGACGGCCGCCGGCGCATTGCGCACGAGATACTCGATCGCATCCTGGTCGCCGAGCCAGTCCGACCCCTTGACGGTGTCGTACATATGCCACTGCCAGGTATCCTTGCCCATGTTGCCAAGCGAAGCGGCAACGCCGCCCTGCGCCGCAACAGTGTGCGAGCGGGTCGGGAATACCTTGGAGATGCAGGCCGTCCTCAGGCCCGCCTGCGAGCAGCCGACCGTCGCGCGCAGTCCCGCGCCGCCGGCGCCGACAACCACGACGTCGAAGGTGTGATCCGTGATCGGGTAGGCCTGGCCGGTATAGGCCGGGACCGATTGGGCTCTGGTGATCGCCATCGGGTTCAGCCTCCGAAAGAGAGTTTCAGGATCGCGAAGACGCAAGCCGCGCCGATCGCGATCGCAAAGAAGGTGTTGGCCATCACGGCGAGGATCTTCAGCCCCTCGTGGTGGACATAGTCCTCGATCACGACCTGCATGCCGAGGCGCATATGGACGGCGCCCGACAGGGTGAAGAGCAGCATCAGGATCGCGACGAGCGGGTGCGACAGGGTCGCGACCGCAGCCGCATAGGGCTTGCCGAAGAGCGAGATCACAACGCCGAGGAAGATGATCGTCAGGAAGACGTTCGCCACGGCGGTGACGCGCTGCAGCCAGAAATGGCCGGTGCCGGACTTGGCCGAGCCGAGACCGCGAACGCGGCCGAGCGGGGTACGCATGGAAGAATTTGACGACATGACGAAACTCCTCAGCGCATCGCGTAGGCGACGATCCAGAGCAGGATCGTCAGGCCCGCCGAGACGAAGACGCTGTACTTCGCCATGTTCGTGCGCGTCTCGGGGTCGTAGCCGTGTCCCATGTCCCAGACGAAATGGCGCAGGCCGCCGACCATGTGGTGCAGCAGCGCAAAGGAATAGCCGAACAACACGAGGCGCCCCAGGAAGGAGCCGGCAATCGCCTGAGCCGTTTCATAGGCCCCCGGCCCTGAGGCGGCCGCCACGAGCCAGGCGGCGATGAGCACCGTGCCGGCATAGAGCGCCGTGCCGGTGACGCGATGCGCAATCGACATCGCCATGGTCCAGGACCAGCGATAGATTTGCAGATGCGGCGAAAGCGGGCGCGCGATCGGTTTGGTTTCGGCCAAGGTAAACTCTCCGACTCTGCGGCCCGCCGGGGGGCCCGATCCATTTGGGAATGGTTCTAGAGTGATTGGCTCTCTATAGAAACCGTTCCGGCGCTGCAATGCGAGGCAGCGAATCGGTGGTTACATAAATCTCAAACTGTAACTTTATGCTTACGCATCATCGCGGCAGCAGCACCCAATAATCCAGATCGAGGATGACGCCACCGGCATATTGATCGCCGAGCTTCAAGGGGTACTCCCCGCAAGGCAGGTTCTTGGTCGCGACGAGGCGCAGACGCAGGGCGCCAACATCGCTGCGGCCCGGCAACTCGGCCTTCTCCAGCACCTCGCTCCAGGCATAGACCGTATCGCCCGCGAAAAGTGGCGCGACATGCCTGCCACCATTGATCGCCGCGATGTGAAGGCCGTTTCCGAGCCCGTTGAACGACAGGGCACGGGCCAGACTGATGACATGGCCGCCATAGATCAGTCTCTTGCCGAAACGCGTCTCGCGCGCGCCATAGGCGTCGAAATGCACCTTTGCGGTGTTCTGGTAGAGACGGGTGGCAAGCTGATGTTCGGCTTCCTCCACCGTCATGCCGTCGACATGGTCGATGCGTTCGCCGACCGCATAATGGCCCCAGCGAAACGCCGAGCCTGCGAGCGCATCGTCATAGGCGGTGAGATCGAGAGCCGGGCAGCCCTCGCCAAGCTCTTCGGGAGCGACGACCTTCGGCAGTTCGGGCACCTGCTCGGCATGTGCCGCGGCTCCCGGTTCGCGTTTGCGCACCAGCACCCAGCGCGCATAGCTCAGCACGATTTCGCCCAGCTGGTTGCGGCCAATCGAGCGGACATAGACGATACCGGCATCGCCCGCCGAGGTCTGCTTCAGGCCGATCACCTCCGAGGTGGTCGACAAGGTGTCCCCTGGATAGACCGGCCTGAGGAAGCGTCCATCCGCATAGCCGAGATTGGCGACGGCGTTCAGCGAAACGTCCGGCACCGTCTTGCCGAAGACGATATGGAAGACCAGCAGATCGTCGACCGGCGCCGCGGGGTAACCGACCGCGCGTGCAAAGCTGTCCGACGACTGCACGGCGAAACGCGACCCATAGAGCGCCGTATAGAGCGAGACATCACCACTGGTCACGGTCCGTGGCGTGGCATGGACGATCGTCTCGCCCAGCCGGAAATCCTCGAAAAAGCGGCCGGGGCTGGTCTTGGAAGCGGGCAGCGTCGCGGTCTGGGACATCGGCGTCTCGCGTCTGGTCAGGCAGGCGATTGTGCGCTGCCGTGAGACCCTGCGTCCAGCCCCGCGCCGCTGCGACGATGGGGTAAGGCGCAGGCCCGGAAGGGCCGGCCGAGCGCCGACCAGACTTCGAATGAGCCTCGGCTCTCCGCCGCGCCGCGACAGGAAGAGGCGCGAAGGCTAAGCTACAATCGCCTGCAGCTTGGCGAGATCGACATTCGCGCCGCAGACCAGAACGCCCAGGCGCTCGCCCGGCGCCGGCTTGTAGGCTCCCGAGATCAGCGCGCCGAAAGCGGCCGCGCCACCGGGCTCGACGGCCAGACGGAAATCGCGCCAGAGCTGCGCCTGCGCCTCGGTAATGGCGGCATCCGGCACGAGCGCAACGTGATCGACCGTGTCCTTGCAGGCGTCATAGACCAGTTGGCCGACATTGCGGGCGCCGAGCGAATCCGCGGCCACCGAGGCGACATCGACCGCGACCGGTCCCTTGGCTTCGAGCGCCGCCTGCAAGGCGCGCGAGCCCGCGGGTTCGACGCCGACCACCTTGACCTTCGATCCCGCAAACCACGAGGCGATTCCCGAGATCAACCCGCCGCCACCGACCGCGACCAGCACGGTATCGAGATCGGGCTCCTGCAAATCCCATTCGCGTCCGAGCGTGCCCTGACCGGCGATGGTCTCGACCGCGGCGAAGGGATGGATTTTGAGCGCGCCGGTTTCCGCGACGAAGCGATCGCAGGCAGCCTGCGCATCGTCATATTGCGCGCCGCCGACCACGGCCTCCGCGCCGAAGCGCCGGATCGCCTCGATCTTGGCCGCGGGCGAAATCTCCGGCACGAAGATCGTCGCCTTCACGCCGCGTTCGCGCGCCGCATAGGCCACCGCTGCGCCGTGGTTGCCCCCGGATGCCGCAGAAACCCCGGCAGCAGGCACCGGCAGGGACAGCAGGTTGTTGAAGGCGCCGCGCGTCTTGAACGAGCCCGCATGTTGCAGGCATTCGAGCTTGAGCGAAATGTCCCCCGCGGATCCGAGCGCCCCCTTGCCCAAGCGCATGATCGGCGTCACGCGAGCATGGCCGGCTATGCGCGCGGCAGCCGCCTCGATCATGGAATGGGACACCGGACGGTCGGACATGGCGCGATCCTGATAGGCTGGGCGATCCGGCGCGAAGGTCCAGATCGCGATGGGAAGCCCGTGGCTATCGCGTCCCGGCGGATCGGGGAAGGGCTTTCCACGCCCGCCCCGGATGTGTCCGGCGACGATCAGCGCCGCCAGCGCATCCAGCATGTCGTCTGCTGCAGCTCCCCGCGGCGGCCGTGCGTGGACGCTCTCGGCTGGCAGGCCTGCCGCGACCAGCAGGACCCGTCGTTCGGCCATACCATCGGGATTGATCGCGCCCCTGACCTTCTTCGGGCTCAGAAGAGGAGCCCCGCGCATCGTCCGAAAGGCAAGTTCGGGATGGGTTTCATAGACGCGCTCGCGCCACAGCGGCTGATGCCGCAACAAGCCGTCGATCTCCCGGATCTTCGGGAACAGAAAGAAGCCCTGCTTGGAGACCTTGCGGGGCGGCTGGGAGGTCGCGGCGGCGACGCCGCAGGCCTCCCGATACTCCGCAGCCTGGACGGCGGAGCGCGAAGGAATGGAAAACACCGAGGATTGGCGCTCACCGAGCAGGCCGCGCACCGCCTGCTCGGGACCGCGTCCGGAGCCGACGATCCGGTCCGGCAGGCCGATCGGCATGTCGACTGCCACGAGATCAGGCGGTTCAGGTTCGTCGAAGAGCGCGGAGAAATGCGTGACCACGCGCAATTGCGGGCGCGCGGGCGCAGCGTCGTCGAGGATCGCAACGATCCAGCCCGCCTTGCAGCCGTCGACGCCGGCGATCCAGCCCATCTGTCCCCCTCTTCACCTTTCGATGAACTGTCGTTGCATTGCGGTCGCGTCTAGTGTGCATTGCAGCGAAGTCAGATCAGCCTTCGTCAAGGAGTATCCCATGACAGCGATCCGCCCACGCCGCAGTGTCCTTTATATGCCCGGTTCGAACGCCCGTGCGCTCGAAAAAGCCCGTGAGATTGCCGCCGATGCGCTGATTCTCGATCTGGAAGACGCGGTGGCCCCAGATTCAAAGGACATGGCGCGCGAGCAGGTCTGCGCCGCGGTGAAGGCCGGTGGCTACGGTCGGCGCGAACTGGTCATTCGCGTCAACGGCGTCGAGACGCCCTGGTTCGAAGCGGATCTTGCCGCAGCGACCGAGGCCAAGCCCGATGCGATCTTGATCCCGAAAGTGTCGGCCCCTGAAACCCTGATCGAGATCGGCCACAAACTGACCGGCCTCTGGGCCGATCCGGCGGTTCGAATCTGGGCGATGATCGAGACACCGCTCGCCATCCTGGACGCCGCGCGCATTGCCGCGGCGGCGAAGGACCCCTCGACGCGGCTCGCCTGCTTCGTGATGGGCACGAATGACCTCGCCAAGGAAACCCGCGCCCGCTTCGTGCCGGGCCGTGCGCCGATGCTGCCTTGGCTGGTGACGGCCATCCTCGCGGCTCGTGCCCATGGCATCGACATCGTCGACGGCGTCTACAACGATCTCAAGAACGAGGATGGTTTTGCGGCCGAATGCGAGCAGGGCCGCGATCTCGGTTTCGACGGCAAGACCCTGATCCACCCCGCCCAGGTCGCCGCGGCCAATGCCGCTTTCGCGCCGGACGATCATGAGCTTGCCCGCGCCAAGGCGATCATCACCGCCTTCGAGCAGCCGGAGAATGCCGACAAGGGCGCGATCCAGCTCGACGGCCGCATGGTCGAGCGGCTTCATGCCGAGATGGCGAGGCGCGTCGTGGCGCTGAGCGAGGCAATCGCGGCGTAACCTGCGCGATGCCCGGCCTGGCGCCGAGGGCCCGTCTTGATCGGGGTAACGGGACGAGATCATGGCCGGAAAGGGCCCGGCCATGATGGTGCTGAGCGCTGGCCTCAGTCCTTGGCCTTCTTCGCCCGCTCCATGGCCTCGACGATGAGCTGCTTTGCCTTTGTGGCGTCACCCCAGCCGGTGAGCTTCACCCATTTGCCGGGCTCGAGATCCTTGTAGTGCTCGAAAAAGTGCTGGATCTGATCGAGTGTGATCTGCGGCAGGTCGGTGTAGTTGTGGACGTTCTCGTAGCGCTTGGTGAGCTTGGGCACCGGGACTGCGATGATCTTCTCGTCGCCGCCGCCCTCGTCCTCCATCATCATCACGCCGATCGGGCGGACCGCGATGTACGAGCCCGGAATCAGGGGGCGTGTATTGGCGACCAGCACATCGCAGGGGTCGCCATCTTCCGACAGCGTATGCGGAATGAAACCGTAGTTCCCGGGATAACGCATCGGAGTGTAGAGAAAGCGATCGACGAAGAGCGTGCCGGCTTCCTTGTCCATCTCGTACTTGATCGGCTCGCCACCGATGGCCACCTCGATGACCACATTGACTTCGTCAGGCGGATTCTTGCCGATGGAGATGGCATCTAAGCGCATGGTTCTTACCTGTTGAGACAAAAAACTGGCGCGCCTTATGCGCGCTGTAGCGCAAAAGTCCAAGCCCGACCTTTAGGCGGACGTGGCCTGTGGGTTTGCGCGGAGCCTTCGCCACTGATATCGGGCTGCAGATGATCAAGCATGGAATTTTGTGGTGTTGAACCTGCTGCGCCGCAACGATCAGCGTTATGCGCGGCGAATGGCCCGCATCGCGCGCTGGGACCGACCGCTTTCCGGCCGGGCCGACCGACTGCGCGCCTGGGCCAATATGCTGCTGGTCGATCACGGCATCTTCCGCCTGGCCTATCTCAACGCCCACCGGGTCACGCCGCGCCTCTGGCGCGCCGCCCAGCCCGCGCCCACCGACATCGCCTGGTTCGCGCGTCAGGGCGTCAAGACGATCGTCAATCTGCGCGGTGGCCGCGAGCACGGCGCCTGGCCGCTGCAGCGCGAAGCCTGCGAACGCCACGGCATCGCACTGGTCGAGTTCGTCCTGCGTTCGCGCGGCGCACCTGACCGCGAGACGATCCTCGGCTCCAGGGCCTTCTTCGAAGGCCTGAAGGAACCGGCGCTGGTGCATTGCAAATCGGGCGCGGACAGGGCCGGGTTTTTCTCGGCGCTCTATCTGCTGGTGCATGAGAACCGCCCGCTCGACGAAGCCATGAAACAGCTTTCGTTGCGGTATGGCCATTTCCGCTTCGCCAAGACCGGGATTCTCGACGCGTTCTTCGAAACCTATGCCCGCGAGGGCGAGGCCAAGGGCATCGCCTTCCTCGACTGGGTCGAGCGCAGCTACGATCCCGAGGCGCTCGAGAGAGACTTCAAGACCGGTTTTCTGTCGTCGCTGATCGCCGACCGGCTGATCCGGCGCGAATAGACACGCTCAACGCGCAGCGCGCGGCAGTTCTGGCGGGGTACCCATCCGCGTCCAGGCAAACTGGATATGCGCCAGCATGCGCGCGAAGGAAACGCAGCCGGTCGCGGTGAGCAGCGCCAGGGACAACGTCCCGAACCACCACACCACCAGCACCGCGCCGGCAAGCGCAACCGCATTCGTCATCATCTGCCGACGCGGATACAGCGACAATGAGCCGATCTCGTGCAGCGGTCCGACCAGGGTGCTGCAGCCATAGAACAGCGAGAGCAGCGCCATGATCTCGCCGACGCCTTCCCATTGCGTGCCTTCGAGCACGTAGTCGGCCCCGAACGCGGCGATGGCGACTCCGGTGAAGAGCACGACGACGATCGCCACCATGCCCATGGTGATCCGACGGGCCCAATGTTGCCGATCGGCGCCCTCGCGCTTGCGCAGATCATTCATCGCCAGCGGAGTGACCGCTGCGTTGAACAATTGCATCGGCATTTCCAGAAGGCGCATGGCGAGCGCGACATGCGCCGCCAGAAGAGCGTTCCCGGCAAAGGGCAAAGCCAGCAGCGGCGCCACCATGAAACCGAAGGACAGCAGCGCCGAGGGCAGCAGATAGGTCGGCGCCGTGCGCCAGCGTATCGCCGATTCGACCAGTTCTCGCTGCGACCAGTAAACCAGCCTCACGAAGCCGATCAGCGCCTTGCGACGGCGCCAGAACAGATAGCTTGCAGCCACCGCATGGCCGAAGGCATCGGCAGCGAACAGCGCGAGCGCCGTTGGGCCGAGCGGCCAGATCAGCAGGATCATCATGATAGGCTGGACGATCGCCTGAACGACATTGCTGTTGCCGATCGTCGCGAAATCGCCTTCGGCAGTCGCCTCGGCGGTGATCAGCCTGATAGCCGCGCGGCTGGCCAGCGAAATCAGGAAGAGCGCACCAAAGCCACGCAGCACCCAGCCCGCGGATGCTGCGAACAGGATCGCAGCAGTCATGCCGGCCAGGAAAACCGTCCCCACAGCGAGGGCCAGTCGAAACGCCCGGCCGAGACGCACCCTGTCATTGCTTTGAAAGAACACGGCCTCGAAGCGCAGCAGAACCGCAATCGAGACGAAATTGGCCAGCGCCGAAAAGATCGCGAAATCCGCGAAAACCTTGGGCGGGCACAGGGCCGCTGCGAAAAGCAGGCCCCATACCGAGAGAATCCGCGCTTGAACGAAGCGCAGCGCCAGCATCAAGCCGTTGCGAAGACCTGTGCGCCTGACGGGGGAGCCATCGGCCGCGATCGGCTCGGCCGGAACGGGCGCCGAGGCGGCCGCGGCAAAGCCGCCCCTGTCCAGTGCGAGTTGCGCAGCCATATCCACGTCCCCGGTCGGGATGTCGGGCAGATCGTCTTCGCTCGACCCGGGGCCGTGGCGCTCGCCTGCCGGAGCTCGCTCGCGATCAACCCCTTCGATCACGTCGCTTCACTCCGCAAGCTGCACGCTGCGCCGGTATGATTAACGCAAGGTAAATTTGCAGCACTTTCGCTGGTCGCGCCGGGGAGGGTTCTCGCTACCACGCAGGCTGTGGCGGAAAAGTGGCAAAATCCGGCATTTATCAGCGTTCTAACTGAGCTCCATTGTCATCTGCGGACGTCCCGGTCAGTGTTTCCCTCGCAGATCGAGAGGCTTGATCCCATGACGCGCGCCCCCATCCACCTCGATTTCCTGAATGCGCTGGACGTCGAGGCCCTTCGGTTGACCGACCCGGAGATCATTTCGGCAGTGGAGGCCGGATTGGCGGCGCAGGGACGCGGGGAAACCGTGATCGAACCACGCATGCACCTCATTCCAGGCGGCAGCAGCGGTCATTTCAACGTGCTGAGGGGCGCATTTCGTGCGCCGATCAACCTGGCTGGCGTCAAGGTGATCGGGGACTTCGTCGACAACTACAAGGAGGGCCTGCCCTCGGAGCTCGGCCTGCTCCTGTTGATGGACCCGTCCAATGGCGTGCCCAGGGCCATTATCGACGGAAGCCATCTCACCGATATGCGCACCGGCGCGGTCACCGCGATCGGCGCGAAATACCTTGCGCGCAAGGGTGCCAGGGTGCTCGGGCATATCGGCGCACGCGGCACGGCCTACTGGAACGTACGCCTGCTCGACTCGCTGTTCGACTTCGACGAAATCCGGGTGCATTCCCGCCGGAGGGAAAGCCGCGAGGCTTTCGGAACACGGCTCACAGCTGATCTCGGCAAGCCCGTCACCGTGACCCAGGACTGGCGTTCCTGCGTCGAGGGCGCCGATATCATTGTCGAGGCCTCGCGCCTCGATGCTCCCGAGCCGCTGCTGAGGACGGACTGGATCAAGCCGGGCGCCTTCGTCGTGCCTTATGGCACGATGAGCGCCGTCGAGCTTTCGCTGACCGATATCATGAGCAAGCTCGTCGTCGACGACTGGGGCCAGTGCCGATCGGGCCAGTTCGGGGCGCTCCGTGCCCATGTCGAGGCCGGCAAGCTCTCGGAGGCGACCCTTCATGCCGAGATGGGCGAAATCGTCGCCGGCCTGAAACCCGGTCGCGAGAGCGACGACGAGACGATCCTGTTCTGGCATCGCGGGCTCTCGCTCTCCGACATCGCTCTTGGCCATTTCATGCTGGAGAAGGCCCGCCACATGGGGATTGGCCAGAGGCTGCGTTACGCGTGACGAACCCTGCCAGGCCGCACCTTGTCGCGAATGCGCGGATGTATGCCGTCAACGCGGCGGTTCGGGCTGCCTGGGCCGATCTGTTCGCCTGGATCTCCAACCACTCGGGGGTTCCGCTGACAGTCGTCGACCACGCCGCACCGGCTCCATTGGAGGACCTCTGGCAACGCGGCGATCTCGGCCTCGCCTTCATCTGCGGCTACCCCTTCGCTAGCGGTCGCTTTCCCGTGCAGCCGATCGCGGCCCCGATCCGGGCCGCGGCGCTCGCGGGCGGACGGCCCTTCTACGCAACTCATCTCGTCACCCGTGCCGAAAGCCCGATCGCCACGCTCGCCGGGAGCTTCGGCCAGCGCCTTGGCTGGACGGTCGAGCACTCCCAGTCCGGCTTCAACGCGTTGCGCAGCCACCTGCTCCCCCATTGGAAGGCCGGGCCACTGTACCGGCAAAGCATCGGCCCGCTTCTGACGCCGCGCCGGGTCATTGCCGCGCTGCTGAACGACGAAATCGATATTGGTCCGCTCGACTCGTATTTTCACGACCTGTTGCTCGCGCATGAGCCTGAAACCGCTGCACGGCTGCGGATCATCGAGACCACGCTCCCAAGGCCGATGCCGCTCCTGGTCGCCTCGGACACGCTGGAAGCGGCTCCACTTGCAAACCTTCGCGATGCGCTGCTCGACGCTGCAGTCCAGCCGCGGGCGCAGGTTTTGCTGGCTCGCCTGAAGCTCTCCGGTTTCGCAGCCATAGAACGCGGCACCTATGACGTGCTGCTCGAGGATGCACGCAGGGCGGAAGCCGCCGGGTATGGGCAGCCAGGCTAGGATTCGGCCGGGCGCCCGGCACTGCGCGCCCGGATCGCCGCAAGCGTGATGCGCCCCAGCGGCCGGCTGTCGCCATCGACGATGGTCGCCCCGTCTCGCCCCTCGGTCAGAAGCGCAGAGAGCACGTTGCGCAGATTGGCCGATGCCGGAAGCCGCAGGTCGGAAACCTGTGGCGCTCCCTCTTCGACCGCATCTGCAGCGCTGACCAGAGAGAGACGCCGCAACGCGGCGTCAGCACCGACAAAATCGGCGACGAATGCGTCGGCCGGAGCCGCCAGCAGGCGGTCGGGTGTGTCATACTGCACCAGGCGGCCGTCCTTCATGATGGCGACGATGTCGCCCATCCGGATCGCTTCATCGATGTCATGGGTGACGAAGATCACTGTCTTCTTCAGCCGGCGCAGGATCGCGACGAACTCCTCCTGCAAGCGTCCTCGCACCACCGGATCGACCGCACCGAACGGCTCGTCCATGAGCATAACAGGCGGGTCGGCGGCCAAGGCGCGCGCCACCCCGACACGCTGGCGCTGCCCGCCGGAAAGATGGCGCGGGTAACGCGAAAGGAACTGCGCGGGCTCCAATCCGACCAGGGCCAGCATCTCCTCCGAGCGCGACTTGATCTTCTCGGCCGGCCAGCCCAGCAGTTTGGGCACCGTCGCGACATTCTCGGCGATGGTCATGTGCGGGAACAGGCCGACCTGCTGAATGACATAGCCGATGCGGCGACGAAGCAGCACGGGATCGGCCTGGGTTACATCCTCGCCCTCGACGATAATCCGGCCGGAACTCGGCTCGATCAGCCGGTTCACCATCCGCATTGTCGTGGTCTTGCCGCAGCCGGACGGGCCGATCAGCACGCAGGTCCGGCCTTCGGGCACCGAAAGATCGAGGCTGTCGACGGCCGGGCGCGCGATGCCCGCGAACAGCTTGCTGACATTCTCGAGACGGATCATCAGGCCCCCATTCGCGCGGAACGCGTCATGGCGTGCTCGACGCTCGCAAAACCGATCTCGACCAGCAGCGCGAGCAAGGCCACCGCCACCGCTCCGGCAATCAGCTGCGGAAAATTGAAATTCGCCATTCCGGCAGTGATCAGCTCGCCGAGACCGCCGCCACCGATGAAGGCCGCGAGCGTCGCCGCCGAAACGACCTGCACCGCAGCCGTGCGGATGCCCGCAAAGATCACCGGGAGCGCCAGCGGGATCTCGATCCGCGTCATCACCTGCGCATCCGAAAGTCCCTGCCCGCGCGCCGCCTCGACGATGTCGCGGTCGACTTCACTCAGGCCCGTATAGGTGTTGAGCAGCAGAGCCGGCAGGCCATAGAGTGTCAGCGCCACCACTGACGGCAGGAAGCCGGTGCCGAGCAGGGGCAGCATGATGACGAGCAAGGCGAGGCTCGGCACGGTGCGCAGGATGTTGACGATCGCGATCGTCGAATTGGCGAGGCTGCGATGACGCGTCAGCGCAAGCCCGAGCGGCAGCGCGATCAGCACCACGGCGAGAAGTGCGACGCCCGAAAGCCAGAGGTGGTTCTCGACCGCTGTCCAGAAGATGCGGGGATTGGCGGTGATCCAGCCAAGCATCAGGCGCCCTCCGCCTGGGCCGCCCGCAGGCCGAGCTCGAGCCGGCGCAAGCTCTCGTCGCAGGCGATGGCAAGCAGCGAAGTCATGATCGCACCGACCACGACCTTCTCACCGAAATCCTGGGTGATGCCCTGGAAAATGATGTCGCCAAGACCGCCGGCATTGATGAAGGCGGCCACGGTCGCGACCGAGACCATCGTGACGACCGTGATGCGGATGCCAGCGATGATCACCGGCAGCGCCAGCGGGAGCTCGATCGCGAAAAGCCGGCGCCAACGGCCATAGCCCATGCCGTCGGCAGCATCCAGGATCTCGGGCGCGATCTCGCGCAGACCCGTTGCCGTGTTCCGGATGATGATCAGCAAGGCATACATCACCAGCGCAACGATCGCCGGACCGAAGCCGAGCCCGAGGATGGGAATCAACAGCGCAAAGATCGCCAGTGCCGGCACCGTGTAGAGGGCGCCCGAAATCAACAGCACGACGAGGTAGAAGCTCGGCCGCCGCGCCGAGATGATCCCGAGCGGCAGGCCGATGACGAGCGAGATCGCGAGCCCGATGCCGACGAGCTGGATATGCTCCCAGAGCGCGATCAGCAGGCGGTCGTAATTCTCAATGATCCAGGTCATGCTGGCGGGTCCGAAAGCGTTGCAGCAAGCTCTCCCGCCGCCAGGCGTTCGGCCAGCACCTCGAACTCGCGCCCCATCGGCCGGTCATCGTCGAGCCGGGCGACATGGGCGCGGACGAAGCCATGCGCGAGCATGGTGCCGACGCCGAGCCTGATGCCGTCACGCTGATCGGCGGCCTCGGCCGCCACGACGAGTTCGATCGCAGCAAGCCGCGCCAGGTGCTCGGCGATCACGGCTGTCTTTGCGACAATGCGCGGCGTCATCGGCGCGTAATCCTCGACACCATCGGCAACCGGCATGGTCGTCGGGCCGAGTGGCAGGGCGAGATGGCGGATCTCCGCTTCCAGGGCTGCTGTCGTCTTCTGCGTGGTCGCAAACCCCGCATGCGTGCCACCATGGCGGGTCAGGAAGCGCGGCAGCCCGCTGGACGCAGGCGACATCAGCTTGATGATACGGAACGCCGAGATCGTCGCGGCGTGGGCGACTGCCAGCCCGAGCCCCTCGAGCGCAAGTGCAAGCGCCGTCGTGTCGAAATTGACGGTCGAACGCAGGACATCCTCCGTGATGAGCACCGCCGGGCTGTCGCCGGCCCCGTTGAGCTCGACTTCAACGAGCGCGCGCGCCGTATCGAGCGCGGCGCATGCGGCGCCGTTCACGGGCGCCAGGCAGCGAAAGGACAGTGGGTCCTGCACGCGGCTGGCAGCGCCTTCATCAAGGAGATCGCTCCCAGCCAGGAGTTCGCGCAACTTTGCCGCGCCAGTGACATGGCTCGGCACCGGCCGAAGCGCGACCAGATTGCTGGCGATGGGCGAGAGATTGGCGCGGTAAGCCTCCAGCGAGAGTGCACCTGCTGCCGTCAGCGCCTGCAGCGCCAGTGCCATGGTGCGAAGCGCGAGCGCAGCCAGGCCGGCGCTCTCGGCATTGGCATTGAGCAATGCGAGCCCATCCTTCGGCCCAAGGGCCGGAAGCGCTATGCCGGCCAAGCACATGGCCTCGCGACCGGGGCGAATCTTTCCGTCGAATTCGGCCTCACCCTCTCCTGTCAGCGGCAAGAAGAGCTGGGCCAGCGAGCTGAGATCGGCCTCCCCCAGCGAGCCGATGCGTCGCACGACAGGATGAAGCCCGGAATTCAGCATCGCAGCGAGCGTCCCGACAAGGCCCGGCGAGATGCCCGACGCGCCCTGCGCAAGACCGGCAAGCCGCGCCAGCAGCATGGCCCGCACCTCGCCCCGCGACAGGCAAGGCCCGACGCCGACAGCCCGGGCCTGAACGGCCCGCTGTTGGAAGGCAGCGATCTGATCCGCCGCCAGTCGCGTGTCCACAGCAGCCCCGAGGCCGGTCGTCAAACCATAGACGGCCTCGCCACGTTCGAGACTGCGCTCGACCACCGCGCGAGCCCCGCTCAGCCGCTCCAGCAGTGCGGGAACCAGCACGACCCGCACAGACCCATGCGCGACGGCATGGACCTGTTCGATCGAAAGCAGCCCCGCTCCGATGACGACGGCAGGGGCCGGTTGCACCAGCTCCATTCGCAGATCGCCCGCCTTAGCGGACAAGACCCTTGGCTTTCAGGAAGGCGGCGGCGACGACACGCGGCTCCTTCTTGTCAACCTCGACCTGTCGGTTCAGCTCCTGCATCGTCGCATTGTCGAGCACTGCCCCGACCTTCTCGAGGATCTCGACGACCTTGGCGTTGCCGGCAATCTCCTGACGCACGACCGGGGCGAGGAAATAGGGCGGGAACAGCGACTTGTCGTCGTCCAGCGCCACGAACTTCTCCGCCGCAATCTGCCAGTCGGTGGAGAAGCCGTTGGCGATGTCGACCTGCTTCTGGTTCAGCGCCTCGTAGCGCAGCCGCAGCGCCGCGAACTGCTTGAACTCGGCAAACTCGGCGCCATAGACCTCCTTGAGGCCCGCGATGCCATCACGGCGATCGACGAACTCGGTGCCGGCGCCGAGCCGAAGCTTGGACGAGACCTTGCCGAGATCGGTCAGGGTCTTGAGGTTGTATTCCTTCGCGGTCTCCGGCCGCACCACGATGGCATAGCCGTTATTGATACCGGAGGGCTTCAGCCAGGTCAGGTTGAATTCCTTCTCGTAGAAGGCCTTGACCATGCCGCGCACCTTCTCCGGGTCGGTCTCGGTCACACCCTGCGCCTTCATCACGGCGTTGAGGCCAGTCCCGGTATATTCCGGATAAAGGTCGATCGCGCCGCTTTTCAGCGCCTCATGCGCCACCAGCGTGCCGCCGAGATTGATCTTGCGTTCGACCTTGAAGCCCGCGCCCTCCAGGGCAGCGGCATAAAGCTCGGCAACGATGAACTGCTCGGTGAAATTCTTGGAACCGATCTTGATCGTCTGGGCCGCTGCCGCCGACAGCCCGACCACGATCATCGCGGCAACAGTACAGACCGTCTTCGCGAAGCGCATGCTGATGAGTTTCATGGCCGCCTCCTGTGATGGCTCAAGGGGTTAGCTAACGAGGGATCGAACAACGATGCAAGTTTTGGGCGCACGAAGGAAAAACGCGCCGTCGCAATTCCGGTGCGGGGAACGAACGCGCCGGGCAAGCGCTCAACTGAGGGGATTTCGTTCGCCCGCACGGATCGCGGCGGGCAGGCGATTCTCGATGGGCGACAATGGGCAGACCCAGGCCTCGGAATAGGCGCAGGACGGGTAATAGGCGAAATTGAAGTCGAGGATCGTCCGCCCCTCCGATGTCACGCCGAGATCGGCGCTTTTGATCGTATCGAGCAGGTAGCGGCTGCCGGCAAAGGTCTCCTCGCCATTGCTCGCATCGCCAAAGGGCAGGAAGGTCCCGCCACCATAACCCTCGATCCAGTAAAGCGTCAGCTCCCGACCGAGCGCGCCCTCCAGCCCGTCGGTCAGTGCGTAGGGCCTGAGCACCATGGCGCCGTCCTTTCCGGCTTCGACCCGGATGGTTTCGCGCCCGACGGCCGGCCGCAAGCCGACCTCGAAGCGCAGCGCCGGATCATAGGAGAAATAGCGGATGCCCCGGAAGCTTTGCCGCCGGGCGGCCGCAAGCGGCGACTGCCGGTGCTCGCGAAACAGCCGGTCGCGCACATCGCGCCACTGTCCCCAGCCCGCTTCCGCCGGCATGGCCCGGACCGCCGCGTAGAGATCGGCCACCTGCCGACGCCAGTCCTGGAGCGAGGCCGCGTTCTCGAGCATCGCATTCGCAGACAGACGAGCCCCTGGTCTGGTGGATGCGGCCCCGGCAATGATCTGGTTCTTCATGGTGCGCAGCCTTCGGTTCGACTGAACGAGATCGCCTCGGCGTGAGAACCACCGCCGCCGGTCAACGCATCGGCGACGCAGGCGTTCCCCCATCGCTCATTGTGCCGATCATGCTGTCAGGCCGTGTCAGCGTTCGCAGCAACACCGGCGAAAATCATCGCGTCCGGGCCCAAAGCCAAGGCAAATGAAGAACGCCGCCGTCACGAGATCGCGACGACGGCGTTGAACTCGTGGATCTGAGCCCCGAGCTGTCAGGAAAATTGCGTCTTCAGGCCTTCGAAATGCGCCACCTGCTCGGCAATCAGCTCCCGCTTCTCGTCGCGCCGTACGAAGACCTTGAACATCGCTTCGCCAGCAGCATTGAAGAACTGGACCGAGCACGAGCGGCGGCCATGGAACTGCCGATCGACCAGATAGATCGCCGTGCAGTTGCCAGCCTTGATATGTCCGCCGATCGGGCTGTCGCCATGGATGTTGTAATAGCCGTGGCCGAAGGAGCCGACGGGCAGCGAGCCTTCACATTCCAGCACGATATCGGCGGTGTGGACGATGAAGAGCACATCGCCCCAGGTCGAGAGCGCCTGCCACAGCGCCTCGAAGCGCTCGGCTGCAATGAAATGGCGTTGATCGGCCGGTGCTGCCTCCAGCACCGCGAGCGTCGGCACGCCGACCTCGCGGGCGATGGCCTCGATCACGCCATCCGGCTTGGCTGCCAGCGCCTGCCTGACGCGCTCCATCGGGTCTACCGTTGACGGGTCCTGGACCGCCGCGGCACTCGCCTGCGAGATCGACATACCGTCCTCCCTCACTCTGCCGCCTGGCGGGGCAAATGCGGATTGGCCTCGCTCAGCACCGTCTCGAAGCCCTCGAACTCGGGATGGCCGAGATACATCGGCGTCGCGCGGGGCTGACCGGCATTGCGGTGCGATTCACGGAACTGGTCGGACTTCGTCCAGGCCGTGAAATCCTCCTTCGAGGCCCAGGTCGTGTGCGAGGAATAGAGGGTATGGTCCTCCTTCTCCGGCCCCTTGAGCAAACGGAAGGCGATGAAGCCGTTCATCTCGTCGAGGCGGGTCTTGCGCGAGGACCAGACCGTCTCAAACGCGGCCTCCTCTCCCTTGACGACCTTGAAGCGATTCATGGCGATGAACATGGTGTTTTCCTCAGTTGGCTGGCTGTTGGCTGGCTTGGTTGAACGGGAAATGGGCAATGCCGGACGGCATTGCCGTCCTCATGTGCCGAAGCGCGTCGAGAAGCCGATCTTGCCGACGAAGCCCGGGCTGTTGTCACCGTCGCGGTAGCGGCGATAGCGAACGTCGCCGACATTCTCGAGCGTGACATAGGCGCGGGCATCGGGCGTGATCTTGTAGTCGGCGTAAAGATCGACCAGCGCATAGGCCTTGCTCGCGATCACCTGCGCACCAGGCGGCAGGCGCTTCTGATCGTCGACCAGCGTCAGCCTCGCGCCGACCGTGAGCTTCTCCTCGAAGAAGCGCAATCCGCTGCTGAGGATCAGCTTGTCCGGATAGATCGACTGCAGCGGCTGGTTCAGCGTCCTGTTGTCCCCGCGAGTGGTCGAGCCGGCAAGGGTCATGAACCAGCGCTTCGCGTCGTAGCCGAGTTCGGCTTCGAAGCCGGTGATGCGCGCCTTGGCGACGTTTTCATAGGTGAAGAACGCGTCGTTGCAGGCGCCGGGGACCGGTGCGCCGCAGGGTGCGCCGGGATCGACGAAGACGCCGTCGATATAGTTCTTCACGTCGTTCCTGTAGACCGCGAGCTTGCCGCGGAAGCGGTCGCCTTCGCTCAGGATGTTGTCGTATTTCAGATTGACGCCGGCCTCGAGCGTCTTGCCGACTTCCGGCTTCAGGTTCGGGTTCGGCCGGAAGATGAAGCTGGCCGGTGCCGGATGCGGTCCGTCGACCAGGGTTTCGGTCACCGACGGCGCCCGATAGCCCTCGGCATAGGTGCCGTAGACCTGCAAGCCCTGCAGCGGCGTGACGCCGAGCGTCAGCTTGGGCGAGATGCGGTTGCCATCCGAAGAGGTCCGGCCGCCGCTGAGTTCATAGGCGTCGTAGCGCAGCGCACCGATCAGATCGAAGATCGAATACTTGACGTGGCTCTGCACGAACCCGCCATAGACGCTGCGCTTGCCGGACGGCGTCGTCTCGTCGCCATTGCCGACCGGGTCGCTGGTCCGGACACGATCCTCGAACCAGTCGGCGCCATAGCTCAGGTTCAGCGCCGCCGCGCCAAGATCGAACTTCATCGTGTTGTGGATGTCGAACCCGTTGGTCTCGACCTTGAAATAGCGCTTCGCGCCAAGAGCCGCGCCCGTACCGGAAATCTGGGTCTGGTCGGTGTCCGTCGAGGTCGAATAGGCGCTGATGTTCAGGTTCAGCCACGGGATATCGGGTCGCGAGAAGCTGTAGCGTGCCGTGTAATTCTGCGTCGTGACCTCGTTGTCGCGGCGCGGTGCCGTCGAGGTGCCGACGCCATTGGAGAAATCGTAACGCTGGTACTGGCCACCGAGCTTGAGTTCCTGGCCTTCGCCGGGCGTGATCACAATCTTGCCGAGACCTGAAACCAGGTCCTGCCCGCTATCGGCAATCTTCGTACCGCCGCCGTCGCGATAGGGATTGAGCGAGCGGAATGAAAGCCCGACGAGGCCTTCGACGACATCATTGGGCCGGAAAGCCCCGATGGCATTGCCGAAGGCGCCGGACTGGCGGGCGAACACGCCGGTCCCACCGATCTCGACCGCGGCGCGCTCGCCGGGCCGGAGAATATCCTTGGGGTCGACCGTCTCGAAGGACACGACACCGCCGATCGCGCCTGAACCGTAGACGTTGGCAACCGGGCCGCGCGTCACGTCGATGACGCGCACGAAGGAGGGATCGAGGAAGAAGGCGCCATTGGCATTATGGCCGGAACGCTGGAAATTCTGGCGCGCCCCGTCGATCGTCACCGCGACGCGGCCAAAGTCCTGCAGACCGCGAATATTGATCGCGGTTGCCGGATCGTTCGGGTTTTCCTGCGTCGAAACGCTGGGCATCTGGTTGAGGAGGGTGCCGAGCCTTTGCGGCTGCTGCGACCGGATCTCGTTGCGCGTCATCACCGAGACCGAGGCGAGCGCATCGATCGCGCGCTCTTCCTGCTTGCTCGCCGTCACCGTGATCTCGTCCAATGCGATCGGCGTAGCAGCGGAGGCTGGCGCCGGCTGGGATTGAGCATGAGCGCCAAGCGACCATAGCGCGATGGCAGCCACGGAAACGGAAGCGCGCAACAGCGCGGCGTGAGAATTCATACGTCCAGCCCCGAACCTGACCTGAAGATTTTGCAGCGACTGGCTGGCTGGACGCGGGCTGCGTGTGGCTGGCTGGCGCGGGCAGTCGCACCGTCTCGGCGCGCCGCTCTTGACCCTTTGTAGTAAAGCTGAATATCACCGTCAACAACGCTTAAGCTTTATCCTTCTTAGAATAATTAAAAACTGACATCTGCTTTAGATCACCTTCAGACGACGAGATGTCGCGCGCTCTTGGCTAGACGAGATCGATTCCGATCCCATCTTCCATTGGCGCGCAACCCGGGAAGCGGAGAGACCATCATGCCAAGCCCCCTTGCGCCTTCGAGGCCGCTCGGCGCACGGCCGCATCGACGCGAGCTGGGTGCCGCGATCGGACTGACCTTTCTGGCCGCCGCCGGCCTCCTTGCCCCGTCCATGCTCCCGGGCCCGGCCCAGGCACAGACTCCGGATCGCATCGTTGCTGTCGGCGGCGTGATCACCGAAGTGCTCTACGCTCTGGGCCTGCAGGACCGGATCGTCGGTGTCGACACCACCAGCCAGTTCCCGCCCGAAGCCCTGCGCGACAAGGCCAGCGTCGGCTATGTCCGTGCACTTTCGGCCGAAGGCGTGCTCTCCCTGAAGCCCTCGCTGGTCATTGCCCTCGAGGGCGCAGGGCCTCCCGGGGCGGTCTCGCTGCTCAACGAAGCCGGGCTGCGCCTCGCCAGCATCCCGGAAGACAACTCGCCCGATGGCGTCGTCACCAAGATCCAGGCGATTGGCGCCGTTGCAGGTGCCGCCGAACCCGCGGCACGCCTTGCGCAGCAGACGAAGCTGCGTTTCGACGAACTTCAGGCGCTACGCTCCAGCCTGCCGGCCAAGAAACGCGTGCTCTTCGTCCTGTCGCTCCAGAACGGCCGCGTGCTGGTCGGCGGTCGCAACAGCTCTGCCGATGCGATCATCCAGATGGCCGGCGGCGTCAACGCCGCGACCGCGGTCGAGGGCTTCAAGCCCCTGAACGACGAGGCCATCATCGCCGCCGCGCCCGACGTGATCCTGATGATGCGCAACAGCAACAGCCACAATGCATCGCCTGACGATGTGTTCGCCATGCCGACCTTCTCGCAGACTCCGGCCGCGGCGAAGATGGCGCTCATCAGGATGGATGGCCTCTACCTGCTCGGTTTCGGGCCGCGCACACCGGCAGCAGCCCGCGACCTGATGGCCGCGCTCTACCCCGAGGCCGCGATCCCGCCGCTCAAGACCGCCGCTGCGCCATGACGCTCGCCGTCCGTCCGGCCGGCGCAATGGCCACGACCGCGCTCGCCAGCTTCGCGGCCAGACAACGGCGGCAGGCCGCTCTGGTCATTGCCGGCCTTGTTCTGCTGTGCGGCCTGCTGATGCTTGTGGCCGTAGGGCAAGGCGCGTTCTCGATTCCGCCCGGCCGGGTCGCCGAGATCCTCTGGGCCAGGCTGACGGGCGAGACCGCCCTGCTGGACGGGCGAGACGCGCTCGTCGTCCTCAATATCCGCCTGCCGCGCGTGCTGCTCGGGGCACTCGTCGGGGCTGCACTCGCGATTTCCGGAGCTCTGATGCAAGGGCTCTTCCGCAATCCGCTTGCAGATCCCGGCCTCGTCGGCGTCTCGGCGGGCTCCGGCCTGGCAGCGGCTGCGACCATCGTGCTCGGTGACCGGCTCCTCGCCGGCCTGACGATGAAGCTGCCCTTTGCAGCGCTTCCGTTCGGCGCCTTCTGCGGTGGCCTGATCTCGACCCTGACCCTCTATCTGATTGCGACCCGTCAGGGCCGCACTTCGGTCGCAACCATGCTGCTCGCCGGTGTCGCGCTCGGTGCGCTCGCCGGCGCGCTGACCGGCGTCCTCGCCTTCATTTCCGATGACCGGCAGCTGCGCGACCTGACCTTCTGGTCGCTCGGCAGCCTTGGGGGCGCGAGCTGGACGAAGCTCGTGGTCATCGCGCCCATCGTCCTGCCGCTTCTCCTGGCCGTGCCGCTGCTGGCACGCGGACTGAACGCCTTGATGCTCGGAGAGGCGGAAGCCTATCATCTCGGCATCCCGGTCCAGCGCATCAAGGCGCTGGCGATCCTGTTGGTGGCCCTTGCCGTCGGCGCCAGTGTCGCCTCGGCCGGCGTGATCGGCTTCGTCGGTATCGTCGTGCCGCATCTGATCCGCCTCGCCATCGGCCCCGACCACCGGTTGCTGCTCCCCCTCTCGGCGCTCGGCGGCGCAACGCTTCTCGTCGCCGCCGACATCGTCGCCCGCCTGATCGTCGCCCCGGCCGAATTGCCGATCGGTATCGTCACCGCAGCACTCGGCGCCCCGTTCTTCCTCTGGCTCCTGCTGCGCCGCGCGGATGGTCTCGATGTCTGACCCAATCAATGGCGAGCCGATCCTGTCGGGCCGTTCCCTGAGCTTCATGGTCGGCGGGCGGGCGTTGGTCAGCGAGGCTTCGTTCGATCTCAAGCCGGGCAAGACCACAATCCTGATCGGCCCCAACGGCGCCGGCAAATCGACCCTGCTCAAGCTGGTCACCGGCGAATTGAAGCCTGCCAATGGCGAGGTCCTGCTCGACGGCGAGCGCCTCTCCGGCATCCCGTCCTGGCGCCTGGCCTGCCAGCGCGCTGTGATGGCGCAGCACACGCGGCTCGCCTTTCCCTTCAGCGTTTACGAGGTCGCGCGCCTCGGCGTGGACGGTGTCGGGCGCGCCTTGTCGCGTCAGCGCCGCGAAGCCCTCGTCGGCGAATGCCTGGCCTCGGCCGGCGTCGCCGAGCTCGCAGCGCGCCGCTATCAGACCTTGTCGGGTGGCGAGCAGCAGCGCGTGCAGTTCGCGCGCGTGCTCTGTCAGCTCGAGGCCGGTCGCAGCGTCGCTGCGCGGCAGACCCTCTTCCTCGACGAGCCGATCGCCAGCCTCGATCTCTGCCATCAACTCGCCCTGCTCGATATGGCCCGCGCGATTGCGGCGCGCGGCGTGGCGGTGCTGATCGTGCTCCACGATATCAATCTCGCCGTGACCTATGCCGACCACCTCGTCGTGATGGACCGCGGCCACATCGTCGCCCAGGGGGCGCCCGCAGCAACGCTGGATGACGCCTTGCTGCGCAATGTCTTCAAGGTCGACCTCAGTTTCAGCCGCGCGCCCGCCGCCGGCCTGCCCTTCCTCCTGCCCCAGCAGCACCGCCCCAACGCAGCCGCTTGATCCCCCGGATCAGTTATTTTAAGCTTGAAATAACTGCTCCGAACCGGGGTCCGCGATCATGGCCGCTTCACCGCGCAGATTGTCCTACGGACGTTATCTTCAGGTCGACGATCTGCTGGCCTGCCAGACCCTGGAGAGCGTGAAGGCCGGCACTCCGGCCCATGACGAGATGCTCTTCATCATCGTCCATCAGGCCTATGAGCTCTGGTTCAAGCAGATCCTGCATGAGCTCGACCGCATCCAGCTCGATTTCTCGGCGAGCCCGGTCGCCGACGAGAATCTTGGCCGCATCGTCGCGGGCCTCGGCCGCATTCACGAGATCCTGAAGCTTCTGGTCGGCCAGCTCGACGTCCTGGAGACGATGACGCCTGCCGGCTTCCTCGAATTCCGCGACCTGCTGACTCCGGCCTCGGGCTTCCAGTCCGTGCAGTTCCGGCTGATCGAGAGCCGTCTCGGCCTAGCGGACACGCTGCGCCTCCGGATCGACGATCAAAGCATGCGCGAACGCCTGGCGCCCGAGGATCGCGCCAGGCTCGACGCCGAGCATAAACCGTCCCTGCTGTCCCAGCTTGACGTCTGGCTCGCACGCACGCCCTTCGTCGCCCTTGGCGACTACAATTTCCGCGAGAGCTATCGTGCCGCCGTGACCGCGGCCCTTCAGCGCGATGCGCGCAGCGTCGGCGCCGACCCGTCCTTGCCGGAAGCGCAGCGCCAGGCCGATGCCACCGCGATCGAAAAGGCGCTTGCCCGCTTCCAGGCCCTGTTCGAGCCGGATGCCACCGGCACGACCTGGCACATGTCGGCGCGCGCGATCGAAGCAGCCCTGTTCATCGCGCTCTATCGCGACATGCCGGTGCTGCAGCTGCCCTTCCGGCTCCTGCAGAACCTGATGGACATCGACGAAAGCCTGACGCTCTGGCGCCTGCGCCATGCGCTGATGGTCGAGCGCATGATCGGCGTCCGGCCCGGCACCGGCGGCTCCTCGGGCTCGGGTTATTTGCGCGCCACGGCCGAGAAACACCGCATCTTCATCGACCTCTTCCATCTCTCCAGCTATCTGCTGGCCGCCCGGGACCTGCCGGCTCTGCCCGAGGGGGTACGCCGGCGCATGGGCTTCAGCTACGGGGCGGCCTGATGCACGGCGACTGGACAGCTCATTTCAGCCGTTTCCGCAACGCGGCACCGGAGCGGATCAACCTCGCGGCGCATAGCCATCACGACTGGCCCGATGTCAGTTTCGCGGCGCAGGAGCAGGCCTGGACCGACGCCGCCCGCCTCGCAGGCCATAAATGGAGCCTCGTCTTCGGCGAGCTGATTCCGGCCGTTCAGGCCGGCATCGCCCGTGAGCTCCGGCTTCCCGATCCGTCGAGCATCGCCTTTGCGCCGAACACCCACGAATTCCTGCGCCGCCTCCTCTCCTGCCTGCCAACCGACCGCACCCCTCGCGTACTGACGACGAGCGCCGAATTCCACACAGCTCGGCGGCAGCTCGCGCGACTGGCGGAAGAGCGGCTGATCCGGCTCGATGAAATCGCCGCAGAGCCCTTCGCAACATTTCACGAGCGCCTCCGGACGGCGATCATCGCCGGTGGCCACGACCTGATCTATGTCAGCCAGGTCCTGTTCAATTCGGGAGCGACCTCAGGCGATCTCGCAACGCTTGCCGGCGCAGTACCGTCCGAGGAAACCCTGGTCGCGATCGACGGCTATCACGGCTACCTCGCCCTGCCGACCGACCTTTCCGCGATTGCGGACCGCGCCTTCTACATCGCGGGAGGCTATAAATACGCGATGGCCGGCGAGGGCTGCTGCTTCATGCACTGCCCGCCAGGTTATGGCCCGCGCCCGCGCGATACCGGCTGGTTTGCAGCCTTCGGCGCGCTCGCGGCTCCACCCGGCAGCAATGTCGGCTACTCCGCCGATGGCGGCCGCTTCCTCGGCGCCACCTTCGATCCCAGCGGGCTCTATCGCATGCGAGCCGTGCTGGCATGGCTGCAGGTCAACGGCCTCGCTGCGCATCACGTCCACGAGCACGCCATCTCCCTGATGCGGCAGTTCCTCTCCGGTCTCGATGCGGCGACGATTCCCTGGCTATCCCCGGCGCACCTGATCACGCCCTTTGGCAATCCCTCGGCACATGGCAATTTCCTCGCCTTCCGCACACCCGAGGCCGGAGCGCTGGAGGCGGCATTGGCGAAGCACGGCATTGCCACGGACCATCGCGGCGACGTGCTGCGCTTTGGCTTTGGCCTGGCGCTGTCGGCAGGAGATGTGGCCGCGGCTCTCGATCGGATGAAAGCCTTGAACGCCTGATCGAAATCATTGGAGCGATCGATCTTACGCCGGATTCATCGTGAATCCAGGCTTCACCATATCGCTCAACCGCTGGTTCACGGTCGCGGCGCCACATCTCCCGCAGAACCCGAAGCGGGAGATGAACCGTGACCAGACGCCTCGCCCCCATCGACCTGCTGCTTGCAGGCGCGATGTCCCTGCTGGCCCTTGCCTTCGCCGGCCGCCCCGCGCTCGCCCGCGAGCTCGTCCAGTTCCAGGACCAGCGCTACTACCCGGGCACGATCGTGATCCGCACCGGCCAGCGCAGCCTCTATTTCGTCACCGCCCCCGGTGAAGCGATCCGCTACCAGATCGCCGTCGGCAAAGCCGGCAAACAATGGCGCGGCGTCAAATATGTCGAGGAACTCGCAGTCGAACCAGCCTGGAGCCCCCCGACCGAGGTCAAGCGCGCCCAGCCGAACCTGCCCAACGTCATCGCCGGCGGCTCGCCCCGCAATCCGATGGGGGCCCGCGTCATCGGTCTCGGGCCAGGTGGCGAATATGCCATCCACGGCACCAACGCACCGGGCACGATCGGAACGGCGGCTTCCTTTGGCTGTTTCCGGATGCACAACCCCGACGTGATCGATCTCTATGCCCGGGTCCGCATGGGCACGCCCGTGGTGGTCCTGCCTTAGATCATCTTTGGCGATGACATCGGCTGCCCCCGACAACCGCAATCCACTTTTTCGAGCCGATGCTTCAGAGGGCAACCGGCGACAATAATGGCCGTCCGGAGAAGAAGGCCGCGAGGTTGCCGATGAGCAGATCCTGCTGGGCATGCTGCGCCGATTCCGCATTGGCGCCGATATGGGGCGTCAGCACCGCATTCTCGCAGGCCCGCAACCGCTCGGAGACATGCGGCTCGTTCTCGTAGACATCGAGCGCCGCACCCGCGATCAAGCCCGTCTCGAGCGCGTCGCATAGCGCTGACTCATCGACGGCGATGCCGCGCGAGATATTGACGAGATGCCCTTGCGGGCCAAGCGCCTTCAGCACCTCCGCGTTGATCGCGTAGCGGTTCTCGGCACTGGCGCGGACGGCAACGACCAGCAGGTCCGCCCAGTGAGCCAGCCCGAGTAGGCTGTCATGATAGAGATAGGGCAGGTCTGCGCGCAGCGAACGGTTATGGTAGCCGATCGTCATGTCGAAGGCCGCGGCGCGACTGGCAATGCGGGCGCCAATGGCGCCAAGTCCGTAAATGCCCAGCTTGTGACCAGCCAGTCCAGGCACATGCGCCATCCGCGCAACCGCATTGCCCTGCCATCGTCCGGCGCGCAGGAACCGGTCTCCGCTATTGATCTGCCGCGCGCTGGCCAGAAGCAGACCCATGGCAAATTCCGCGACGCTTGTCGCGTTGCTGTCGGCGGCATTGCTCAGCTGGATGCCGCGCTCCTTGGCGCGCACCCGGTCGACCCCCTCGAAACCCGTGCCGTAGCACGCGATCAAGCGCAGCTTCGGCAGGGCATCGATCAAGGCCGCATCCGTCTTGTGGCTGCCGATGGTCAGGAGAGCCTGAACCTCCTCGGCCCCTGCTGGCAACGCGTCCGGAGCTGAGCGCGCCATCGGGCCAAGCAATGTGTAGCTTTCGTTCAGACGCGCGACGAGCCGATCAGGCAGACGCGGCACCATGAGGATGGTCGGTTTCATCAGGAATCGAGCTCCATGGCGGTGTTGCATCGCAACATCGAACAGCAGCCTGCTCAACCCATTTCGGAGCGGGGACCGCCATCTCGCCGACGCAATGCAACCGCTCTGACGCCCCGCCGAAAAAGGGCAACATCGCCTAGCGTAACCTCTCGCCTGCGACAAAGAAGCGCGTTAACGTTTGCTTGCACGACTTCAATCGCGCTCGGGCCTGAAGCACCGAGCCCAACAGGGGCTATCGATGGATCATCTCGCCGACGTCAAGAAATACGCCAGGAAGGCCGTCAACGAAGCTGCCTTTGCCGGTATGTCCAAATCTTACGCGCTCGTCATGGGCAAGCCCGACACCCGCTTCGTCGCCTGCACGGATCCGGCCGAACTGGAGCGTGTTCGCGAGAACTTCCTGAAGAAGAAACTCGGTCTCAAGAGCGCCGATCTCGACGCATCCATCAAGGCAACCTGCGAGCATATGAAGGACGACAAGACCAAGTCGCGCCTGACCTTCTATTACCTGCTCGCCGAGCATTACGGTAAGCTCGATCTCTTCGTGAAGAAGTAGCCGCGCTCTGCGCGCATGCCCGGGCTCTACCCGGGCATCCCTGGATTACATTCTCATTCCGAGACGAGATGGTCGGCTCCAGGCCGACCATGTCTGTGTTTCGCCTCTGCCGGGCTCAGCGATAGAGGTCTGCGCGCGTCAGCGGCAGTCCGGATGGTCCCTTGCGCCGCTTCGAGACCAGCGTCTGGTTGATCAGCGCGCCACCGCGCTCGAAGGCGAGCGAACAGCCAGCGAGATAGAGCAGCCACATCCGCGTCCGCTCGGGACCGATCTCCGCCTCGGCCTCGGCCTTGCGTGCATTCAGCCGCTCGAACCATAGCCGCGTCGTGCGCTGGTAATGCTCGCGCCAACCCTCGACATCGTGCACCTCGAAGCCATGGCGCTCGAGATTGGCGATCGACATGCCGAGATGGTCGAGTTCACCCCCCGGGAAGATGTAGCGCACCAACGCCCGGTACTCAGCCGGCATCTTGTTGAAGGCGCGCTCGGTCTTCTTGGCTCGCCGCGAGATCGTATGGTGTAAATAGAGACCGCGCGGCTTGAGCAGCCGGTTCACCGCCTGGAAATAGGCCGGGTGATTGCGGATGCCGACATGCTCGAACATGCCGATCGAGGAAATCTTGTCGAAGACCCCCTCCATCTCCGTGAAATCCTTGAGATGCAGCGTGACCTTGTCCTGAAGGCCGAGTCGCTCGACCTTCTCGCGAGCCAGCGCGAGCTGCTCCTCAGCAAGAGTCACGCCATGCGCCTCGACGCCATAATGCTGCGCCGCATGGCAGATCAGCGCGCCCCAGCCGCACCCGATATCGAGCAGCTTCTCACCGGGCTGCAGGCGTAGCTTGCGGCAGATCATGTCGAGCTTGTCGTGCTGCGCCCGCTCGAGATCGGTATGATCCTCGGTAAAATAGGCGCAGGTGTAGACCATCTCCTCATCGAGGAAGAGCCGATAGAACGCGTTCGAAACGTCGTAGTGATAGGCGATATTGGCCTTGTTGGTGGCAGGGGCGCCATCGCGGGCGGCCTTGTCGCCCTGCAGGTGATCGACGGCTTGCGGCGCGGCGCCGGGCGCGAGCAGGAAACGCCTCACCACATCGAACACCGCCGACTTCGGGATACCGCGCGCCAGCCGCGCGACCTTGCCCTCCGGGCGCGCCGCCGCGAGATCGAAGATCGTTCCGTTCACGATCGCGATCCGGTCGGTGACATGCAGATGCAGCAGCGTATCGAGCTTTGGCTTGCGGAGCAGCGCCGCGACGGCGCCGGAGTCGCGGATCGCGATCGCAAGGCCGTCCTGAGGCCACTCGGAAGGGACGCGGCTGCCGTCCCACAATGCGAAGCCAAGCTTCAATCCAAGTTTCTGGTGTGCCTCGGTCAGAAGTCGCCGCAAGGCGGCGAGGCGTTTGGTGTCGCGATCCATGCGTGGCCGATCCATCCCCGTCCCGACCTGTTTGACGGCAGGCGTGGGGCTTGGCAACCACCGGTCAGAAATCGCTCGCGATTCCCTTCACCTCCCAGTCGTCGTAACGCACCGGATCGAGACCACCGCGGCCGTTGAGTTCCTTGTCACGCTTTGTCGCCGCCGCCTTGGCGTCGATCTCGGCGCGTCGCGCCTGTGCTTCGGCCAATGCGCGCTGCGCCACCGGCGAAAGGCTCCTGGCCCGATCGGTCTCGCTCGTCGGAACCGAGGCTTGATCCTTGGCCGAGGCTTGATCCTTGGCAATGTCGTTTGGCATTGGCACAGCGCTCTCTTGCGGGATCGGCATGGTCTTCACCACATAAGGCCGAAATCCGCATTCCGGGAGAGCCAATTCGCCATCCCGGACTGCAGCAGACGAAGGGGACCAAGATGAACTACGTCCGCACCGGCATTCTGATGGCCGGCCTCACCGCGCTCTTCGCCATGGTCGGCTATCTGCTCGGCGGCGCGGGCGGTATGCTGATCGCGCTCGGCATCGCCGCCGCGACCAATCTCTACAGCTACTGGAATTCGGATCGGCTCGCGCTCGCCTCCCACAATGCCCATGAGGTCGACGAGCGCAGTGCGCCCGAGCTCTATGGCATGGTGCGCGACCTTGCCGCGCGCGCCAACATGCCGATGCCGAGGGTCTATCTGATCGACGAGGAGCAGCCCAACGCCTTCGCCACCGGGCGGAACCCACAGAACGCAGCCGTCGCCGCGACCACCGGCATCCTGCGCACGCTGAGCTACGATGAGCTCGCCGGCGTGATGGCCCATGAGCTTGCCCACATCAAAAATCACGACACCCTGACGATGACCATCACCGCGACCATGGCGGGCGCAATCTCCTCGCTCACCACCTTTGGCATGTTCTTCGGCTCGCGCGAGAACCGGCCGGGACTGCTGGTGCAGATTCTGATTTCGGTACTCGCACCGATGGCCGCGATGGTGATCCAGATGGCGATCTCGCGTTCCCGCGAATACGAGGCGGACCGGCTCGGCGGCGAAATCTGCGGCAATCCGGTCGCGCTCGCCGACGCGCTTGCCAAGATCGCCGGGGGAGTCTCGCATATTCCGAACGAGACGGCGGAGGCCAAGCCTGCTACGGCCCACATGTTCATCATCAATCCCCTGAGCGGACGCGGCATGGATTTTCTGTTTTCGACCCACCCCGACACCGGCAATCGCATCGCCGCCCTGATGGAGCAGGCGCGCGCCATGGGTATCGGCGGTCGCAATGCCGGCGGCTTCAGCAGCCAGGCCACACAGAGCCCGTGGAACGGCTCCCACAAGCCCGGCCCGTGGGGCTGAGATGACTGAACAGGACAATTCACGCCGCAAACCAGCACCGGCTCCCGCTCGGCCAGCCGATGATGCACCGGGCCTGCCCGCGCGCCGCCTTGCAGCGAACCTGATCGACGAGGTGCTGCGGGCCGGCACCGCGCTCGACGAAACCTATGAGCGCATGAGCCCGGCCTTCGGGCTCGACGCGGCCGACGCAGCGCTGGCGCGCGCGATCGCCATCACCGCCTTCCGACGGCTCGGCACGATCCAGCACGCCATCAATGCGCGGCTCGAACGCGGCAGCCCGAAGAATTCGGGTCCGTTCGAGCCCATTCTGGTCGCCGCTGCGGCCCAGATCCTGTTCCTCGACGTACCGGATCATGCCGCCGTCGATCTCGCGATCCGCCATCTCCACGAGGATGCGCGTTCGGCCCGCTATGTCGCGCTGGGCAATGCGTTGCTGCGCCGGCTTGCCCGCGAGCGCGACGCGATCCTGAACGGAAGCGCCGCCCCCTTTGCCGACACCCCACCCTGGCTCGCCGAAAGCTGGCGCAGCGCCTATGGCGATGAAACGGCCGCCGCCATCGCAGCAAGCCACGCCGACGAGCCGCCGCTCGATCTGAGCGTGAAGGGTGACGCTGCAGGCTGGGCCGAGAAACTCGGCGGCATCGTGCTGCCGACCGGATCGGTACGTCTGCGCGAACGCTCGCCGGTGCCGAGCCTTCCCGGCTTCGCGGAAGGCGAATGGTGGGTGCAGGACGCCGCCGCGGCACTGCCCGCGCTGCTGCTGGCGCCCAAGCCGGGCGAACGCATCGCCGATCTCTGTGCCGCCCCGGGGGGAAAGACGGCACAGCTCGCGGCAGCCGGCGCCGCCGTCACCGCAGTCGATCGTTCGGCGCCGCGCTTGCGCCGCCTGCGCGCCAATCTGGAACGGCTCGGGCTCACGGCCGAGATTCTGGCGACCGACGCAGCAAACTGGCAGGCCGAGCCCTTCGACGCGGTTCTGCTCGACGCCCCCTGCAGCGCCACGGGCACGATCCGCCGCCATCCCGATGTCGCCTGGACCAAGACCCCCGAGGATCGCGACAAGCTCGCCGCACTCCAGGCCCGGCTGCTCGACGCGGCGGCGCGCCTGACGCGGCCCGGCGGCCGCCTCGTCTACTGCACCTGTTCGCTTGAACCGGAAGAGGGCGAAAACCAGATCGAAGCCTTCCTCGCCGCGAACCCGGACTTTGCGCGCCTGCCGATCAAGCCCGAGGAAATCGGTGGTCTCCCTGAGGCGATCAACGCCGCCGGCGACCTTCGTACCCTGCCGCATCAGCTTCGCGGCGAAAGCCCGCGGCTCTCGGGATGGACAGGATTTTACGCAAGCCGTCTGATCAGGTTATGACGAAACCGGGATTCGCAGGGCGCGACCACGTCCTCCGGGACGATTCGCATCGGGACGGGGTGAGCGGGGGCATTGAACGGCTGGACTGAGCGTAGGGGGCTTGCCCAGGCGGCGATCGGTCGGGCTGCGCGGCGGACGCGTGGCCAGTTCGTCGGCGCCGCGCGGAAGCTCTGGCCTTTCGGCCATGTCCAGGCGACCCGCCTGCTCTTTGCTCCGCATGATTTGCGCACGGCCGATCCGACCACGGCCGGCGATATCTATTCCGGGTATTATGCCTTCGCCGGGCGCACGCTGAGAACCCACGGCGAATCGCCCTTCGACTGTCAGCCGCCGAGCGAGGGCTGGTCCGAGGCCCTGTACGGCTTCTCATGGCTTCGGCATATGCGCGCCGCCGATACCGCGATCGCCCGTGCCAATGCGCGCGCGCTGGTCGATGAGTTCATCGACAGGCGGTACGACCGCAGCGAGATCGCAAGGCAGCCGGCAGTCGCCGCGCGTCGACTGATCTCCTTCCTGTCACATTCGCCGCTCCTTCTCGAGGGCGCAGATCACGCCTTCTACGAGCGCTTCATCCGCCATGTCGCGCGGCTGACGGAGCGGCTGACGCTGGCGCTGTCCGGCGCGGTCGATGGCGCAGCGCGGCTGCAATGCCTGATCGCGGTGACCTTCGCCGCGATCAGCCTGGACGGCCAGGAGCGACGGCTGAGGCGCGCCGAGGCAACCCTGTCCGACGAGCTCGACGTCCAGATCCTGCCCGATGGCGGCCATCTCAGCCGCAATCCCCGGCTGATCATCGAGTTGCTGCTCGATCTCCTGCCCCTGCGCGAAACATTCGTCGCGCGCGGGCTGGAACCGCCGCGCAGCGTCCTCATGGCGATCGAGCGGATGATGCCGCATCTGCGGCTGTTCCGGCATGGCGACGGCTCGCTCGCCCTCTTCAACGGCATGGGCATTACCCCGCCCGATCTGATGGCTACGCTCGCGGCCTATGATGATGCCCGCGCCCGGCCGATCGAGCATGCCGCCTATTCCGGCTATGATCGGCTCGGCGGCGGCCGCAGCACCGTGGTGGTCGATGCCGGCGCGGCGCCGCGAGGGGCCAACTCGGTCGAGGCCCATGCAGGCTGCCTGTCCTTCGAGTTCTCCAGCGGCAGCCAGCGCATCATCGTCAATTGCGGCGCCAGCCGTTTCGGGCCGCCCGAGCTCCGGTTGGCGGCGCGCAGCACCGCAGCCCATTCCACGGTGGTCCTGGCGGAGCGCTCCAGCGCCTCCTTCGGCCTCGTACTCGGTGAACACCGCATCACCGCCGGCCCCTCCGACGTGCGCGTCGCGCGGCAGGACAGCGAGGCTGGCCATGAATGGGTCGCGAGCCATGATGGCTACCACCGCCATCTCGGCGCCCTGCACACCCGCCGGCTGCTGCTCAGCAATGACGGTACGACGCTGACAGGCGAAGACGAGATCGCCCTGCCCAAGGGAACCGAAACCCTGCCGGCCGTGGCACGCTTCCACCTGCACCCCGGTATCCGTCCGAGTCTGATCCGCGAGGGTGATGGCGCCCTGCTCGCGCTGCCCTCCGGCGAAATCTGGGAGTTCGAAGCCTCCGGCCGCGCCATCGCGATCGAGGAAAGCATCTTCCTAGCCGCTGCCGACGGCAAACGGCGAACCGAGCAGCTGACGATCAGCTTCGACGCTGCCGTGACGCCGCAGGTCACCTGGCGCTTGACCCGCATCGGCACGGCGCCGCGGGCAACGCGGTCGCATGAACGGGGCGGACCCGAGGCACAACTGCCGCTTTGACGGCGGGGCAGCGCTCCGGACACCGCCCTTTGCATCCAGGGCCCGGCATGATACGGCCCCGCCAAGCCGCCTTCATTGCACTGCACACCGGATTGTCCCGATGCCGACTGAGCTTCGCCGCGTCGAACGCGCCCTTCTTTCCGTCTCCGACAAGACGGGGCTGATCGAATTCGCGCGCGCCCTTCACCGTCTTGGCATCGCGCTGGTTTCGACCGGCGGCACCGCCAAGGCGATCGCCGAGGCCGGCCTGCCCGTCACCGATGTCTCCGATCTCACCGGTTTCCCGGAAATGATGGACGGTCGCGTCAAGACGCTGCACCCCAAGGTGCATGGCGGCCTTCTCGCCATCCGCTCGCATCCCGAGCATCAGGCCTCGATGCTCGGCCACGGCATCGCGCCGATCGACCTGCTCGTCGTCAATCTCTATCCGTTCGAGGCGACCGTCGCCGCCGGCCGCGCCTATGACGACTGCATCGAGAACATCGATATCGGCGGCCCCGCGATGATCCGCGCCGCCGCCAAGAACCACAACGACGTTGCCGTCGTGGTGGACGCGTCGGACTATGCCGCCGTGCTCGGGGAACTCGAGAGCCAGAAGGGCGCGACCACGCGGACGCTGCGCCGCAAGCTCGCCCAGAAGGCCTATGCCCGCACCGCCGCCTACGACGCCGCGATCTCGAACTGGTTCGCCAACGAACTGGCGGAGACATCTCCGGCCTACCGCGCCCTCGGTGGCGGCCTGGCCGAGACGCTGCGCTATGGCGAGAACCCGCATCAATGGGCTGCGTTCTACCGCACCCCCGAACAGCGCCCAGGCGTCGCGACCGCCCGCCAGGTCCAGGGCAAGCAGCTGTCCTACAACAACATCAACGACACCGACGCCGCCTTCGAATGCGTCGCCGAGTTCGACCCGGCCGTCTCGGCCGCCTGCGTCATCGTCAAGCACGCCAATCCCTGCGGCGTCGCCAGCGGCAGCTCGCTGCTCGAGGCCTACGAGAAGGCGCTGGCCTGCGACCCGGTCTCGGCCTTCGGCGGCATCGTCGCGCTCAACCGCAGGCTCGATGCGCAGGCCGCGCGAAAGATCGTCGAGGTCTTCACCGAAGTGATCATCGCGCCCGAGGCCGATGACGAGGCGATCGCGATGATCGCCGCCAAGAAGAACCTGCGGCTGCTCCTGACCGGCGGCCTGCCTGATCCGCGCGGCGGCGGGCTGTCGCTGCGCACCGTTTCCGGCGGCTTCCTCGCACAGGCCCGGGACAACGCCGTCGTCGACGACATGGAACTGCGGGTCGTGACCAAGCGCGCCCCGAGCGAGGCCGAGCTCGCCGATCTTCGCTTCGCCTTCCGCGTCGCAAAGCACGTCAAGTCTAACGCCATCGTCTACGTGAAGGGTCAGGCGACTGTCGGCATCGGCGCGGGCCAGATGAGCCGCGTCGATTCCTCGCGCATCGCTGCCTGGAAGGCGAGCGAGGCTGCGAAAGCCGCTGGCGTTGCCGAGAGCCTCGCCAAGGGCTCGGTCGTGGCCTCCGATGCTTTCTTCCCCTTCGCCGACGGCTTGCTTGCCGCGGCCGAGGCCGGCGCCACAGCGGTGATCCAGCCCGGCGGCTCGATGCGCGACGACGAAGTGATCAAGGCGGCCGATGAGGCCGGCCTCGCCATGGTCTTCACCGGCCATCGCCACTTCCGCCACTGAGGCGCGGACGCCGCAAGGGCCGCTCTCGACCACAGGAGCGGCTTGGTCCTATTCTGCCGGCGTCGCGAGCGAGGCCGGCATGACGCAGACCCTTCAGCGGCGCACGCCCTTGCGGACGCGCGTTGCACACGAGCATGCCAAGGTCAGCTTCGTCGAGCTGTTCTTCGACCTCGTCTTCGTCTTCGCGATCACGCAGATCTCGCACACGTTGCTCGAGCATTTCTCGCTGCTTGGGCTCGCCCAGGCCGCCCTGCTGCTCGGCGCGGTCTGGTGGGCCTGGGTCTGCACGAGCTGGGTGACCAACTGGCTCGACCCCGACTCGACGCCGGTCCGTCTGATGCTGTTCGTGCTGATGTTCATCGGCCTGGCGCTCACGACCTCGCTGCCGGGCGCATTCGAGGATCGCGGCCTGATCTTCGCCTGCGCCTATGTCGCGATTCAGCTTGGACGCAGCGTCTTCACGCTGATCAGCCTGCGGGGCCGCAGCCCCGCCAACTACCGGAACTTCCAACGCATATGCCTCTGGTTCGCGCTGTCCGGCGTGTTCTGGATCATCGGCGGATTGGCCGATGGCGGTCTCCGCTTCGGGTTCTGGACGCTCGCGCTTGCGCTTGAATATGGCGCGCCCTGGATCGGCTTCAGGGTGCCGGGCCTCGGCCGCTCCAGCACCGCCGAATGGGATATCGAAGGCGCGCATCTTGCCGAACGGTGCGCGCTCTTCATCATTATCGCGCTCGGTGAATCCGTACTGGTGACGGGCGCCACCGCAGCGAAGCTCGCAGCAACGCTGCCCAATTCGCTCGCCTTCGCCAATGCCTTTCTCGGCTCCGTCGCGATGTGGTGGTTGTATTTTCATGTCGGCGCCGAGCGCGGCAGCCAGCGCATCTCCACGGCAGAAGATCCCGGCTCGCTGGCTCGCAGCGCCTATACCTTCATCCCTCTGCCCCTCGTCGCCGGAATCATCCTGGTCGCCGTCGGCGACGAGTTCGTGCTAGCGCACCCGGCCGGCCACACCGAACTCAAGGTGGCGATCGCCGTCATCGTGGGGCCGATCTTCTACGTGATCGGAAATCTGCTCTTCAAGAAGGCCACGGCAGGATGGTATCCGCTATCCCACCTCGTCGGGCTCGGACTGCTGATCCTCTGGGCTCCGACGGCCGCGATCCTGCCGCCGCTCGCGCTGAGCTTCGGTGCAACGCTCATCCTGGTCCTGGTCGCGGCCTGGGAAACGCTCTCGCTTCGGCCGAAGGAGGCCTGACGCATGCATACGATGAAGATGCTCTCGGCCGGCTTTGCGCTGCTCGGCCTGCTGCTGTTCCTGGCGCCGCGGTTGAACCGCAGCAGCGCGCACCCCATCGCCTATGCGGTCAAACTGTTCATTCCGCTCTGGCTCGCCGTTTCGCTGATCAATCTCGTCGTTGGCGTGACCCGCGCCGGCTACACGGTTCTCGAGGAGGCTCCGATCCTGCTCATCGTCTTCGGCATCCCGATGGCGATCGCGCTGCTGCTACGCTGGTTCTTTGGAAAGGCCTCGGCATGAGTCTCGAATCGGTTCGCTCGTTCTTCGCCGAGCACGCGCCGGACATCGCCATCATCGAGACTGCAGAGAGCAGTGCGACGGTCTCCCTGGCTGCGGCGGCTCATGGCGTCGAGCCGGCGCAGATCGCCAAGACGCTCTCGCTGCGGATCGGCGAACGGGTCGTGCTGGTCGTCGCGCGCGGCGATGCACGGCTGGACAACCGCAAGGCCAAGGCGGCCTTTGGCGGCAAGCCGCGCATGCTCGATGCCGGCGAGGTCACCGAGATCACCGGCCATCCGGTCGGAGGCGTCTGCCCGTTCGGGCTCGCCTCCCCGCTGCCGGTCTATTGCGACATCACGCTGAGAGCTTTCGACGAAGTCGTGCCAGCGGCCGGATCCACCCAGAGCGCGCTCCGCATCAGCCCGCAACGCATGGTCGAGCTGACCAAGGCCGAATGGGTCGATGTCTGCCAGGAGCCGGCCTGACGGGCCTCAGCCCTTGCCGCCGACGCGCTCGATCAAGGCCATTGCGGCAGCCGGGTTGCGGATCTTGTCCCCGCTGATGACATATAAAAAGACATCGCGGCCGCCCTGCGCTCCCGCGGGGGTCGCGACCATATCGAGATCCTTCGGCACCTCGCCTTCCGCCCAGCGACGGGCGCGCTCGGCCCAGGCGTCGAGGTCTGTGGCCGAATAGCCGTTTGGTTCGGCCTCTTGCGTGCCCATGATGCGGCTATAGACGAAAGGGGCCGTCGGATCGGCGATCTGCGTGTACTTGGAATCCGCCGCGGTGACGACCGCAACGCCGTATTCGCGCAGCAGCGCGACGAAGTCCGGCGAGCGAAAGCTGTCATGGCGAACCTCGACGGCGTGGCGCAGCGCACGACCTTCGACGGATTTCGGCAGAAGCTTCAGGAAAGCCTCGAAATCCACCGGGTCGAAGGCCTTGGTCGGCATGAACTGCCAGTTGATCGGGCCGAGCTTCTCCCTGAGCTCCAGCACGCCGCCCGTGATGAATTTCTCGATCGAGGGGCCAGCTTCCGCAAGCACGCGCCGGTTGGTGATGTAGCGTGAACCCTTCAACGAGAAGACGAAGCCGTCCGGCGTCTCCTCGCGCCATTTGGCGAAGCTTTCGGGCTTCTGCGAGCCGTAATAGGTGCCGTTGATCTCGAGCGAAGACAGCTTGCTGCTGGCATATTCGAGCTCGCGCTTCTGGGAGAGACCGTCCGGGTAGAAGCTGCCGCGCCAAGGCTCGAAAACCCAGCCTCCGATGCCGATCCTGATGGCGCCCTTTGCTGCTGCGGACATGACGGCTCCTCGTTCAAGCTGGCTGGCGGCATTCTTGTCGCAAACGGGCATTGAGACCACCCGCTTTCGGAGAGCGGTCTTAGCCCGTCTCGTATTATCGTGGCCAACCAGCTTGTCAGCGCCTGTCAGCAGAGGTTCGACGACCCGGCCTCAGCCGTCGCGCAACCGCTTGTGCAGACCGGCGGCGTCCAGGCCGCCCAGATCCAGCAATGGCAGGAGATCGTTCTCCGCTCTGAAATCCCGCGCGCAGATCGCATTGAACAGCGCGATGCCGGCCTGATGCAACGGCACTGCCACGCCTGTGACGGCGCCAAGCAGTTCGAGCGGAACGAGCCCGAAAGGCACGTCCTCGGTGATGAAGCGGGTATCGAGCGTCTTCGGCCCCATCAGCTCCGGACGCATGGCATGGACCGCGGCGGCCATCTCGCCGACGGGGCCAGGCGTAACGCCGAATGACAGGGCGTAGTGATCCTGCACGCTGCGCACCGCGAGTCCGAAGGCCGCCGCAAGCATGAGCCGCTCCTCGTCCATCGCATCGATGATGCGGCCGACGCCCCGCGTCGTGCTCCCGTAATTCGGCCAATCCTCGCCTTGTTCCGCGCGGGTCAGATTGCACAGCATGCTCGCCATATGCCCGGGCGGATTGAGGTTGCTCAGCATGATGGCGAGCAGGTCCTCACGGGGCTCGAACCGATCCCCGAACAACGCCTGGCAGATCGAGTGCCCCTCCTCTGCGAAGCGTCGCGGCAAGGTCGCAACGTCGAGCCGGGCACGGATGCCGGAGATGTTGACGCTGCGCGGCCCCGTCTTGCGCGCGGTCAGCGCAGTCGTCGCCCAGGCGGCAATCGGCAGCGTAATCCCTCGCTCCGCCAGCAGATCATGCAGATAGAGTGCCGCAAAGGAGCTATGCGCGCTGATGACCACGCTCTGGCCCTGCTGCAGATGCTCCGAAAGCGTTTCCAGCACGGTTCGGAAGCCATTGGCCGGCACCGCCACGATGACGGTTTCGGCTCCCGCCACGGCGTCCGCGCAGCTCTGCGCGACCGGGATGGGCAGGGATGCGACGATCGTCCCGGTCACCGCCAGTTCCGCGCCCCCGGCGAAATCGGAGAGGGCCACTCCGCTCGGCGACCACAGCACCGGCTGATGCCCCTGCCGCGTCAGATAGGCGGCATAGCCTCGGCCGATACCGCCGGAGCCGATGATGGCGACACGCATATTCGATGGGCCCTTGCTGTGCGGACGGCTCAGTCGCGAACCGGTTCGCCGAGCGTATGCATCAGCCGGTTGGCCCAGCCGAAGATCGAGGCGGAAAGGATCAGGTCGAGGATTTCAAGCTTCGACAGTCCGAGATCGCGCAACGCAGCAATATCCGCTTGTGTCGCCTCGGACGGCGTCTTCGAGAGCCTGACCGCGAAATCGAAGATAACCTGCTGGTGTTCCTCCAGCTCGGCATCGACGCCATCGGCGAAGATCGCTTCGATCACGTCTGTCCGCTTCGTCAACTGGTTGAAGCGCGAGGCATGCACTGCCGCACAATAGACGCAGCGATTGACGATCGAGGCGCCGACTGCGCCAAGCTCCCGTTCGGCCGGGGACAGCCCGCCCTTGCCATACATGATCGCGTTGAAGAGCGGCGAGCGCACCTTCAGGGATTCGGGATCATGCGCGAGCGTCAGGACATAGGCCGAAACCTTCTTGTTCGACGGCGTGATCTGAAGCGCATCGAGCTGCTCCGGAGTCGCGTCCTCAAGCGTGACCGGCGTGACATAGGGCGACCAGCGCGGCACGTCGGCCGTGAACTCGTGGACCGGAACGCTCACAGGACCTCCTCCAGCAGCCGCAGGCCGGCAATCACACGGACCTGGTAATTGACGAAGGCAGCAAGCTCTGCGAGCCGGACGATGTCGGGCTCCGCGATGCCTGCCGCCTTGAGCGCCTCGATATCCGCCCGCGTCGCGTCCTTGACCGTCTTCGTCAGGATGTCGACATGACGCGTAACGGCGACGAGCCGCGCATCCGCGCCGAGCTGCTCAAGGGCCGCGCCCGAAGCGATCGCCGCCAGCGCGGAGGTCTCGCCGGCTTGTCCGAGCAGTTCCCGATAGTGGGCGGCCAGCCCGGAATCCCCGTTCCATCGGGCCATCCTGACCGCCAGCGCCGCACGTTCGGCATGGCTCAGCCCGCCCGGCTCGCGCGGCAGCAGGACCGCGTCATGGCTGGCCTGGCTCATCTCCATGATCCCGGAGCGCTCTGATACGGCATCCGCAAGTTGGGAGCCCGCCTTCAACCCCGCCAGGCTCTCGATCAGATTCGTCCCGCTCAATCCCATCTCCCCTCGCTGCGACAAGCGATGTTTAGGATCGGCGACGGCGAAGGTCCACCCGTCGATCTATGCGGGTCCGATTGCCGGCTATATGACAGATTCATGATCCGACGCGCGGCTCGTCTCTGCCTTGCCCTTGCGGCTTTCACCTGGCTTGCCGCCGGCCCGGCAGAAGCTCGCCGCGTCCAGATCATCACCTCGTTCCCGCCGGCCTTCTTCGAGCCCTTCCGGGCGGCCTTTCGCAACCGACACCCGGACATCGCGGTGGAGGTCGTGCAGCGCAAGACCACCGCAGCCGTTGCGGATATCCGGACACAGCAGCGTCAGGAGGCCGATCTGTTCTGGGCCTCCGCCCCCGACGCCTTCGAGTTGCTGAAGCGGACGAAGCTGCTGGCTCCGCTGCAGGCCCGGCCGACCGGCGCCCCCGAGACCATCGCGGGCTATCCCGTCAACGATCCGGATGGGCACTATCTCGGCTTTGCCGTCTCGGGCTACGGGCTGGTCTACAATCCGTCCTATCTTGCGGCGCGGGGGCTCCCGGTACCGCGGAACTGGGCCGACCTTGCCGCCCCCGCCTATGCCGGCCATATCGGCCTGACCTCGCCAGCCCGCTCCGGCACGACGCACCTGATGGTCGAAGCCCTGCTGCAATCGCTCGGCTGGGAACGTGGCTGGGCGCTCTGGTCCGAGATCGGCGGCAATCTCGCCACCATCACGGCGCGCAGTTTCGGGGTGACGGCGGGTGTGGCGCGCGGTCGGTTCGGCATCGGTATCTCGATCGATTTCCTGGCAGAAACCGCCGGTGCGGAGGGCGAGACCAGCCGCTTCCTGCTGCCGGAGGAGACGCTTTTCGCACCAGCCAGCATCGCACGGCTGGCAACGTCACCCAATCCGAAGGAGGCCGAACTCTTCATCGACTTCGTGCTCTCGCCCGAGGGCCAGAAGCTACTGCGCGAGCCGCGGATCGGCCGGCTTGCGGTCTCACCGGCTGCCTATGGCGCCGACGAGGCGCCGCCGCATCTTTCGGACCTGTCGGGCCTCTTCAACCGGACACGCTTCGATGCCGGGCTGTCGGCCGGCCGCTACGAACTGGTCAACATCATCTTCGACGAGTGGATCACCTTCCGCCGCGCGGAGCATGCCCGGCTCTGGCGCAGCCTCCAGGGACTGGAGGCCGCGCTTCTCGCCTATCCCGACGGGCAGGCCGCCCGCCTCCTGACCGAAGCGCGCGGAGCGCTGGCGCGGCCGCCCATCCCAGCCTCGGAACTCGGCCAGCCCGAACGTTTTCGCGATCTTGTGCGTGTGCCTCGGGGCCTGGCAGTTCCCGAGGCGCAGGCGCGTATCGAAGCCGAGATCCGCAACGCAATCGCGGCCCAGGCCGCGGACGCCGCCATCAGGTTGCGCCAGGCCGCCGAGCGTCTCGCGGCCGCAGGGTGGACCAATTCGGATGACGGGCTGGCCGGAGGGCTGCCATGAGGCGCCTCTGGCGAGACCGACGTTTCGGCATCGGCGAACGCCTGATCGCCGCCTTTCTCGGCGTCGGTCTGTTCGCCGTCGGCGCCGGCATCGTCGGCGTCATATCCTATGAGCGACTGAGCACGGAGCTGGCGGCCATCGCCCGCGATCATCTCCCGGGCCTTGCCTCTTCTGCGAGGCTTGCCGAAGCCAGCGCGCGCGTCATCGCCAGCATGCCCGAGCTTGCCAATGCCGAGCGACGCGATGCCTATGAGCGCGGCCGGCGGCTTGTCGGGGAGCGACTGGATGAGCTCGACCGGGTCCTGGCCGAACGGGCCGAGGGCGGGTTCGCCTCGCCTGCCCTGGCCGCGGTAGCGACCGAGATCCGCAGCAATCTCAAAGCCATCGATGCGGTCTCTGAGCGGCGCTTCCCGCTTGGCGAGCGCAACCGTGCCATCGGCGAGGAGCTACGTTGGCTCCAGGCCGATCTCCTCGACGAAATCGAGCCACTCACCGACGATGCCCGCTTCAATATCGAGACGGCGCTCGGTCAGGCCGGAACCGAAGCATCAGGCGCAGCCAAGCCGAATGCCATTCGCGAGGAGACGCGCAAGAGCGCGGCGTTGATGACGCTGAATGCCCAGGCGAACCTGATCGTCGGCCTCTATGGGCGGCTCGGCGCGGTCCGCTCCCGCGAGGATATGGAGCAGACCGGCCATGTCATCGGCGAGGCGGTCGACCAGCTCGAAATCGAGGCCAGGGCGCTGAACGGCTGGCCCGATACCATCACCGTCAGGCAGATTGCCCAGCGGCTGATCGGACTTGCCGATGCCGGCACCGGATTGGCCGCCATCAAGCGCGCGGAGCTGGCAGCCCAGACGGACGCGCAACGACTGATCACGGAAAGCCGGCGGCTGGTCAGCGAGCTCGGCACCCTGGTCTCCCAGGAGGTTCAGAGAACGGAAGCAACCGCGAAAGCTGCGGCCGAGCGTTCCGCCACAGCGATCAGGCTCGGCCGCAACCTGCTCCTGGCGATCGCCGCCGCCTCGCTGATCGGAGCCCTCCTGATCGGCTGGTTCTATGTTCGCCGTCATCTCGTCGCGCGGCTGCGCGTGCTCACCGAAGCCGCGACCAGCATCGCCAGCGGGCAGTCCTCGGCTGTTTTGCCCCATGCGGGCAATGACGAGCTCGGCGACCTCGCCCGGGCGCTCGCCGTCTTCCGGCAGACCCGGGACGACCTGATCCAGGCGGCCAAGCTCGCCGCGCTCGGCCAGATGGCGGCCGGCCTCAGCCACGAACTCAACCAGCCGCTGGCAGCGATTCGCTCGCATGCCCATAACGGGGTGCTGCTGCTGGAGCGCGAGCGGCCCGACGAGGCCCGCCACGCCATCATGCGCATCCAGGCGCTGACAACCCGCGCCGCCGAGTTGATTGCTCACCTCAGGCGCTTCGCCCGCAAGCCGGGCGTGACGCTTTCTCCCGTCGAGGTCGGCGGCGTGGTCGAGACGGCGCTGTCGCTCTTCAGTCCGCGCCTCGATGCCGGGCAGGTGACGCTGAAGCAGGACATGCCAGGCGAAAGGCTCTATGTCCGCGCCGAGGAAATCCGGCTGGAGCAGGTCCTGGTCAACCTCATCGCCAATGCCCTCGATGCCATCGCCGGTCGGCCGGACCCGACACTCGCGATCGGCGCGGCCCAACGCGGCAAGGCCGTCGAGATCTGGGTCGAGGATAACGGGCCCGGCATCGACCGCGCGCATCTGGAGCGAATCTTCGACCCGTTCTTCACGACCAAGCCGGTCGGTTCGGGGCTCGGCCTCGGCCTCTCGCTCTCCTACAACATCATCAAGGACCTTGGCGGCACGCTCGCCGTCGCAAGCTCCGGTCCCGCCGGCACACGCTTTCTGATTATGCTCGAAGCCCTGCCGAACCGCGCAATGGCTGCCATGGAAATTGACGCATGAATGCGCCAAGGATTGTTCTCGTCGACGACGACGCCGAGGTTCTCGAGGCCTGCCGGCTGACCTTGGAGCTCGAAGGCTTCGAGGTCGCGGCAAAGCGCTCGGCCGACGCAGCCCTGCCCCTGCTGACCCGCGACAGCCCCGTCGTTCTGGTCAGCGATGTCCGGATGCCCGGCCGCGACGGCTTCGGCCTGCTGGCGGCGGTCAGGGCGATCGACCCGGAAATTCCGGTCGTGCTCGTCACCGGCCATGCCGACGTCCCCATGGCGGTGAAGGCGATCCGCGACGGTGCCTGGGATTTCGTCGAGAAGCCGGCCGATCCCGTGCTCCTCACCGAGACCGTCCGCCGGGCGAGCGATTACCGCCGGCTGATCATCGAGAACCGACAGCTGCGTGCCGGAGCCACCCCCGACGACCCGTGGGTCGCGCGGCTTGTCGGCGCCTCGCCGGCGATCGTCCGTTTGCGGCAGCGGCTGACCCTCATGGCCGACGCCGATGCCGACGTGCTGCTCTTCGGCGAAACCGGGACCGGCAAGGAGGTCGCGGCGCGCGCGCTGCACGATCTCGGCAAGCGCCGCAGCGGGCGCTTCGTCGCGGTGAACTGCGGCGCAATTCCCGAAACCATGATCGAGAGCGAGCTTTTCGGCCATGAGGCCGGCGCCTTCACCGGTGCACGCGAGCGGCGCATCGGCAAGATCGAGCATGCCAGCGGCGGCACGCTCTTTCTCGACGAGATCGAGTCGATGCCGATGGCCGCGCAGGTCCGGCTGCTGCGCGCGCTCCAGGAGCGACGCATCGAACGCCTCGGCTCCAACCGCGAGATCGCGGTCGATATCCGCATCGTCGCGGCAACAAAGGCGGACCTCGCAGCATTGGCCAAGGCCGGCGGATTTAGAGAAGACCTGGTCTATCGCCTCAATGTCGTGACGCTCCGCCTGCCGCCCCTGCGCGATCGGCGCGAGGACATTCCATTGCTGTTCCAGCACTTCCTCGGGCTCGCCGCCGCTCGCGTCGGCCGCTCCGCCCCGCCGCTCGGCCGCGATCTGCTGCAGCGCCTGTCACGGCAGGACTGGCCCGGCAACGTGCGCGAATTGCGCAACGCCGCCGAACGCAGCCTGCTCGGGATGGACGAGGATTTCGATGATCATGAGACCGTCGCCGGACCATCGAGTGCCGAACTGACGCTCGACGAACAGATCGCGCTCGCCGAAGCCGAGGTGATCGGTGCGGCGTTGAAACGCCATGGCGGCCGGATCGGCGTCACAGCAGCCGCCCTCGGCATCACCCGCAAGACCCTTTACCTCAAGATGCGCCGCTACGGTTTGAGTGGCGCGGCAGCACTTCCCGACTGACGTCGCGATGTTACCGTCCTGACCCATCCTCTCGACGCGACGGTTACCGCAACGACCCGCAGAGAGCGCGAACTGCGCACTGAACCCGGGATTTCCTCAACACAATCAACACGACGCCCGGTTGGCATCGTCGTTGCTGACAGATGTGCATCGGCCTCGACGCCGGGTGAGCAAAAATTGTCTTGGAGGAAATCATGGTCAATCGCAGGGTCGCACTCGCGGCCGCCCTCGGCCTGTCGCTCAGCACGTCATTCGCAACCATCGCCCTCGCCCAGGCTCCGGCCGGCAAGGTCACCGTTGTCACCTCCTTTTCCAAGGACGTGACCGACCCGATCAAGAAGGCCTTCGAGAAGGCGGTTCCGGGCGTCACGCTCGAAGTTCAGAACCGCAACACCAATGCCGGTGTGAAATATGTCGAGGAGACCAAGGCCAACAACCAGGTCGATCTCTTCTGGGCGTCGGCTCCTGACGCCTTCGAAGTGCTCAAAGGCAAGAAGCTGCTGACGCCCTACAAGCCCAAGGCGACCGGCATCCCCGAGAAGATCGGCTCCTATCCGATCAATGATCCGCAGGGCTTCTATTTCGGCTTCGCGGCCTCGGGCTACGGCATCATGTGGAATGATCGCTACGCCAAGGCCAACAAGCTGCCGGAACCGAAGGACTGGCAGGATCTCGCCAAGCCGGCCTTCTACGACCATGTCTCGATCGCCTCGCCGGCCCGCTCCGGCACGACGCACCTGACCGTCGAGACCATCCTTCAGGGCGAAGGCTGGGACAAGGGCTGGCGCACGCTCAAGGAGATGTCGGGCAATTTCCGCTCGATCACGGAACGTTCGTTCGGTGTGCCGGAAGCGGTGAACTCCGGACAGGTCGGCGTCGGCATCGTCATCGACTTCTTCGCCTTCTCGGCACAGGCGTCCGGATTCCCGGTCAAGTTCGTCTATCCGACCGTGACCACCGTCGTGCCTGCCAATGTCGGCATCATCGCGAACCCACCGAACAAGGCGGCGGCCGAGGCCTTCGTCGAGTTCCTGCTCTCGCCGACCGGCCAGGAAGTCCTGCTCGATCCCGGCATCCGCCGCCTGCCGGTCAATCCGGCCGTCTATGCCAAGGCCGGCGCCGATTATCCCAACCCCTTCACCGATCCGCGCTTCCAGAAGATGATCGGCTTCGACGTCGACAAATCCGAAGCCCGGACCGCTGTCGTCGACACTCTGTTCGACCAGCTGATCTCCTTCCAGCTCGATGCGCTGAAGGGCGTCACCAAGACGCTGCACGAGGTCGACGCCGCGCTGGCGAAGAAGCCCAACGCCCAGGCCAAGGCTGCAGCCGATGAGGCGCGCAACCTGATCGCAGCCATGCCGGTCACCGAAGCGCAGGCTGCAAGCGCAGAACTCCGCGGCGCCTTTACCGGCGGCAAGGAGAAGGGCGCCAGACAGGCCGAGCTCGAGAGCCAGTGGGCCAATGCTGCCCGCGAGAATTACGCCAAGGCCAAGACCAAGGCCGAGGAAGCCCTCAAGCTCGCGCGCTGAGCCGTCGCCGCGGCCGTCATCCCTGCCGTAGCGAAGTGAAGAGCCGGGATCCATGCCGACCTCCCCGTTGGAGGCTCGGGCATGGATCGCGGATCTCCGCACGGCCGCCTGGCATGACGGTGCAGGCCTTATCGATCGAGCCTCTTTCGGGAACTCCCCATGACCGCCGTCCCCGCGCTCTCGCGCCCCAAACGCATGTCGGCGACCCCTGGCCAGATCGCGCTCGCGCTGGCCATTGCAGCCTTCCTGCTGTTCTTCCTCGTGCTGCCGGTGGCAACGGTGATCTATGTCGCCTTCACCGAGAAGGGCACGAACAGCTTCACGCTGATCAATTTCTACGACTTCTTCCGGACCGAGCTATTCATCCGGTCGTTCTGGAACTCGGTCTATGTCTCGGCCATGTCGGTGGTCTGGGCGTCGGTCTTCGCGCTGCCGCTGGCCTATCTGACGACGCGTTTCGTCTTCCGCGGCGCTGCGGTCGTCCAAACGCTGGGTTTCCTGCCCCTGATCATGCCACCCTTCGTCGGCGCCGTGGCGATGCAGCTCTTGTTCGGCCGCAACGGCTCGATCAACCTGCTGCTGGATGATTGGTTCGGCTTCAAGATCGGCTTCATGGAAGGGCTGAACGGCGTCATTTTCGTCCAGTCGGTCCATTATTTCCCGTTCATCCTGATCAATCTCTCGGCAGCGCTGCGCAATATCGACCGGGCCATGGAAGAGGCCGCGCAGAATCTCGGCTCCTCCGGCTTCCGCCTTTTTCGCCGCATCGTCTTCCCGCTCGCCATGCCGGGCTATCTCGCCGGCGCCTCGCTCGTCTTCGTCAAGGTCTTCGACGATCTGGCGACCCCGCTCCTGCTCAACGTCAAGGACATGCTGGCGCCGCAGGCCTATCTGCGCGTGACCTCGATCGGGATTGCCGACCCGATGGGCTATGTCATCTCGGTCGTCCTGATCATCGCCTCGGTCGTTGCCATGTGGCTGTCGGCGCTGGCGCTGAAGGGCCGCGACTACGCCACGACCCAACGCGGCGGCGGCGGCCTCGCCAAGCGTGTGATGTCACCGATGGAGGCCATCTTCGGCTATGGCGTCGTCATCCTGATCCTGGCGCTGGTGCTCGCGCCGCATCTGGGGCTGCTGCTGCTCTCCTTTGCGACGATCTGGTCCTATTCGCCGCTGCCGGACGCCTTCACGGTCGCCCATTACGCCCGCGTCTTCGGCGAGAGCTCGGTCTACATCAAGAACACACTGATCTATGCCAGCATCGCAGGCGGGATCGACATCGTGCTCGGTGTGGCCATCGCCTATCTCGTGCTGCGGACGAAGCTGGTCGGCCGCGAATGGCTCGACTGGACGGCGTCGGCGGCACTGGCGATCCCGGGCGTCGTGCTCGGCATCGGCTATCTCCGGACCTTCTACGGTATCACCTTGCCGGACGGCACGCCGCTCGCCTCGCTCTGGATCACCCTCGTGCTGGCGCTCGCGATCCGGCGCCTGCCCTATGCGCTGCGCGCCTGCCACGCGGCGCTGCAGCAGATCTCGGTCTCGCTCGAGGAGGCGGCGGAGAATCTCGGCGCCACCAAATCCCGGACCGTGCGCCGCGTCGTCGTCCCGCTGATGGCAGGCGGCATTCTCGCCGGCTTCGTCACCAGCTTCTCGACCGCGGCGGTCGAGCTCTCGGCCACACTGATGCTGGTGCAGTCCAACTCCGACGCGCCACTGGCCTATGGGCTCTATGTCTTCATGCAGTCCGCCGCCGGACGTGGGCCTGGTGCGGCGCTCGGCGTCGTCGCGGTCATCCTCGTCGCGGCCTGCACCTTCCTCTCCCATCTCATCATCGAACGCAGCCAGAAGGCCAAGGGAATGGGCCACTGATCATGAACGCCATCACACCGCTCGCTACCAAAGCCGTCGCCGTCGATATCGAGGGCATCAATCTCTCCTACGGCACCAATCATGTGCTGAAGAATGTCGACCTCGCCATCCGGCCCGGTGAATTCTTCGCCTTTCTCGGACCGTCGGGCTGCGGCAAGACCACGCTGCTCCGCCTCATCGCCGGCTTCAACCAGGCCGATACCGGCCAGGTCCGGATCGGCGGCCCGGACATTTCCACCCTGCCGCCCTGGAAGCGCGATGTCGGCATGGTCTTCCAGTCCTATGCACTCTGGCCGCATATGACTGTCCGCAAGAACGTCGCCTTCGGTCTTGAGGAGCGCGGCGTCGCCCGCGCCGAGATCGAGCGGCGCGTCGGGGTCGCGCTCGACCTGGTCGGGCTCGGCCATCTCGGCGACAGGCGCCCATCCCAGCTCTCCGGCGGCCAGCAGCAGCGCGTCGCGGTCGCGCGCACCGTCGCGGTCGAACCGAAAGTCTTGCTGCTCGATGAGCCTCTCTCCAATCTCGACGCCAAGCTGCGTGTGCAGGTGCGGCGCGAGCTGCGCGATCTGCAGCAGCGCCTCGGCCTGACGACGATCTTCGTCACCCACGACCAGGAGGAGGCCAACACGATCTGCGACCGCATCGCGGTGATGAACGAGGGTATCGTCCAGCAGGTCGGCACCCCGATGGAACTTTACGAGCGCCCGGCCAATCTCTTCGTCGCGAACTTCCTTGGTACCGCCAATATCCTCGAGGGCACGGTTGTCGGCAGCGGCACCGAACGCGCCTTCGAGGTCAAGGGCGGCGCGAAGCTGCCGATCCCGGGCGATGTTGCCGTCCCCACCGGCGCCAAGCTGGTCTTTCGTCCCCAGCATGCGACTCTCGGCGCCGCAGGCGCCACGCATGCCGGGCAAGTCGCGTTGCCGGGCAGGATCGCGCATCGCGAGTTCCTGGGATCGAGCATGCGCTACGGCGTCACGATCGGCGAAACCGAGGTCTCGGTCGACCTGCCCTTCCAGTCGGGCGGCGACCTGCATGAGGTCGCGGCCCCCGTCAGCCTGTCGCTGTCGCCGAGAACCGCGCTCTGGCTGGAGCGTTAGGACTGGCGAGAATCACGACCAATGCGCGGCGCCGGGCGAGGCCATGACGAATATCCATTTGCCAGAACGGTGCCGCGCCGCTCAGAGTTGGTGCATCCCGCGATGCCGTGACGGCTATTTGCTTGCACGGCATCGCTCGCCGACCTTGCGCAAGAGACCTTCGCCATGAGCCCCCCTGCCGCCGCCCGCATCGACATCGAGCGCTTCTGGACGACAATCGAACGGTCGGGCGAGATCGGTCCGGGCCGGCCGGGCGGTCTCTCCAGGCTTGCCCTGTCGGACGCCGACAAGCAGGTCCGCGACGAGTTCGTCGGCTGGTGCCGGGAGGCCGGCCTCAGCGTCCGCATCGACGGAATCGGCAATATCTTCGCCCGGCGTCAGGGCCGCGACGACACACTGCCTCCCGTCGTGATGGGAAGCCATCTCGACACGCAGGTGAATGGCGGCCGCTTCGACGGCATCGCCGGCGTGCTCGGCGCGCTCGAAGTCTGCCGCACGCTCGATGCCATCGGCCATCGCACGCGCCGCCCGCTGGAGATCGTGAACTGGACCAATGAGGAGGGCGGTCGCTTCTCCCCGCCGATGGTCGGCTCGGGCTGCTTCACCGGCACCTACACTCTGGACTGGGCCCGCGGTCGCACCGACGATGACGGAATCAGCCTCGGCGAGGAACTGCAGCGCATCGGCTATCTCGGTGAGATGGAGGCAAGCCCGCACGCCTTCGACGCCTATTTCGAGTTCCATATCGAACAGGGCCCGATCCTCGACCGCGAGCGCATGCAGGTCGGCGTCGTTACCGGCGGCTACCCCAGTTGCGGCATGCTCGTCGAATTCCGAGGCGAAACCGCCCATACCGGACCCTGGCCGATGGAGCGGCGCAAGAATGCCCTGGTGGCCGGCGCGCGCCTGCTCACTGCGGTCGACGATATCGGCTGGGAGAACGCCGGCACGGGCGGCAAGGCGACAGGTTCGCGGCTCGTCGCCTGGCCGAACAAGCCTGGCATCCTGTCGGACTGGGCACAGGCGGTTTGCGACGTCCGCCATCCCGACGCAGAGACCACCCTGGTCATGGCCGAGCGCGTGCGCCGCGCCATTGGCGAAGCCGCTGCACGCGGCGGCTGCACGGCCGAAATCCTCGACACCTGGAACTGGGGCGGGCGGATTTTCTCGGACGAGCTGATCGAGGGCATCCGCTCTGTCTCGCTCGGACTCGGCTACCGGACGCAGGATATCCTGAGCCAGGCCGGGCACGACGCCTATTTCGTCGCCCGCCATGCTCCGACGGCGATGATCTTCGCGCCGTGCAAAAACGGCATCACCCATAACAACCTGGAACTCTGCACGCGCGAGGATCTGGAGCCCGGACTGAATGTCCTGTTGCGCTCCGTGGTCGCGCGGGCCGATCGATAAGGGCTCTGTCGCCCCGCGCGATGGCGATGTCTAGGACGGGTGGCTGAAGCGGGCGACCCGCGCATCCTTCATGAGGTTACGAAAATCGGGCCCGCTGACGCGCACCAGCGTCTTGTGGTCGCCACCCTCGAAATAGACGTCTCTGGCGTCATGAAGGCTTTCATCGAGGATCACCGGTACGTCATAGGCTGATCCGATCGGCGGAACCGCGCCCAGGTCGCAATCGACGAACAGCGAGCTCACCTCATCCTCCGAGGCGAGACCGAGCCGTCGGTGTATCACATCCTGCAAGGTCGAGAGCTCGATGCGGTGTGTGCTGGGAACAACGGCCAGGACATACCCCGCCTCGTGGTGCACGACCACGGATTTGGCCATCCTGCTGCCTGGGACATGGGCGGCCTGCGCCGATTGACTGCTGGTCGCCGTACGGTGATGCGCGACGGTGTCATAGGCGATGCCTTCACCGTCGATATAGGCCTGGAGTTTCTTTGCGATTGTCATCGGAGGCGCCCCTTTGTTGCCTGGCGACGCGTCAGGACGACATCCTCCTCTCCTCCTCCGCGAAGTCAACGGCGAATGGGCTGCCAGGCCCGGGACACAGGCTCCGCCCGGCGAGCCTTTGACACACGGCTGTGGAACCGGGTTCCGGGCCTCGGCTGACCGATCGTCCCGGAACCACTCGCTTGTCTGCCCGCCAGCGGGCTCAGCTCAGGCTTGAGCGCTTCATGAACGCGCCGCCCTTCATGATCAGCGGCATATGCCGGCCCTGGCGGGTCAGCAACGCCAGGTCCTTCAGCGGATCGCCGTCGACGACGATCAGGTCGGCATGGGCGCCCGGCGCGACCGTCCCGATCTTGCCTTCGAGCCCGAGCAGCTTCGCCGCGACATGAGTGGCAGCACTGATCACCTCATGCGCCGGCAGGGCGCGGCCGCGAATGACGAACTCCTCGGACTGGTGCCGATGCATCTCGCCGAGAAGATCGCTGCCATAGGCCATGGGCAGGCCCGCCTTCCTCATGATGGCGAGCGAATCCATGCCGGCGACACGGACATTCTCGACCTTGTCGATGGAATCCGGCGGGAAGCCGAGCTTGCCTCCTTCGCTGGCGAGCTTGTCATAGGTCACCAGGGTCGGCACGGCGACGGCGCCCTTCGCGGCGGCGAGCTTGGCTGTGTCCGCCTGGATCAGGTTGCAATGTTCGAGCGAGTGGACGCCCGCCTCGACGCAGCGGCGGATCGCGTCGTCCGTATAGACATGGGCCGAGACATAAGTGCCGGCCATCCGGGCTTCCTCGACTATTGCCTCGAGTTCGCTCACGGAATAGCCGAGGAAATGGATCGGATCGGTCGGAGAGGCACAGCCGCCATTGGCCATGATCTTGATGAAATCGGCTCCGCCCTTGAGCTCCTCGCGGGCCGCGCGGCGCACCTGGTCGATGCCGTCGCAAATGCGGCCGAGAGCGCCGAGCCGATGGCGGGTCGCCACCGCCTCGCGATCGTCATAGCGGCCGCGGAAATCGGCATGGCCGCCGGTCTGGCTCAGCGCCTTGCCGGAAATGACGAGGCGCGGTGTCGGGTAATGCCCCTCCTCGGTCGCGACCTTCAGCCCGAAATCGGCGCCGCCGACATCACGTACTGTGGTGAAGCCGCGCAGCAGCATCTCGCGCATGATCACGAGGGAGCGCACCGTCACGAGGGAGTCCGGCAGCGCCGCATTGCGCCCGAGATCGGCGACGCCCGCGATGACATGCACATGCGCGTCGATCAGCCCGGGCATCAAGGTCCGGCCCGCCAGATCGATCACCTTCGCCTTGCCGGCGGACACGGTCTTGCCGACCTCGCGGATCGTCCCGCCCTCGACCAGGACTGAGACCGGTGCACCGCGCTCTTGCGCGGTGCCGTCGACGATGCGGGCATTGGTGAAGAGGGTGGAAGCCACGGCATTTCTCCAGTCGGATGAGAGCTGTCAGACAGCGCGCGCTTCTGCGCGGGCAGCCAGGAATGCGGGAACCAGCAGAGGCGCCAGCCGCTCGACCAGCGGCACATGCTCCTCGCGATAGAAGCCTTCCGGCGCGAGCAGGTTGATCGTGCCGACGACCTTGCCGTCATAGAGCGCAGGCACGTTGATGACCGAGCCGAGGCCCATGCTCTCGATCAGCACGTGATCGAAGAAGGCCCAGCGGATTCCGGCCTTGTCGCGCCCGAGATAGGGCTTGCGCCCCTTGAGGACATGGTCGCCCCAGGGCGTCGGCCCCATCGTCTTGCGGCCCGAGACCGGATATTCGGCCGGGCGGTTCGAATAGATCCGCGCGACCTCCTCGCCATCGACATAGAGCAGGGTGAAGAGCTCATGCCCGACGAGCTGCTTGGTCGCAGCCTCGAAGGCCTTGAACAGCGTGTCCGGCTGGCCGGGCTCTGCAAGCAGGCGCGACAGGACGGCAAGATCATCGGACATCGTGAACTCCGGGATTCAGGCTTTGAAAGGGGCGGGCTTGGGGGCCCGTGGAATGCGTTCGGGCAGGAGTCCCTGTGGCCGCAGGTGCAGGACGAGGATCAGCGCGAGCCCAACCAGGATCTCGCGCAGTGCCGCGACCTGGACAGGCTGCAGACCCGGCACCCATTCGGTGGCGAAGCGCGTGGCCTCGAGGAAGATCACGACGAGATAAGCGCCGACGACAGCGCCGCTCGGGCGACCGACACCGCCGGCAGTCACCGCCAGGAAGATGTAGATCGTGATCAGCGGCTGGAAATGGTCAGGCGACACATAAGACTGGAAATGCGCATACAGCGCACCGGCCAATGCCGCGATGGCAGCTGAGAGCGCGAAGGCCTGGAGCTTGAAACGCAGCACCGTCTTTCCAGCGAAGGCCGCAAGCTGCTGATCCTCGCGGATCGCCTTCATCGCCCTTCCATAGGGCGAGCCGTCGAGCCGTCGCAGCAGCAGCCAGACGCCGGCCACGATCAGCGTGACCAGACCGAGATAGAAGAGGTTGAAGCCCATGAGGCCGAGCTCGGCCTTGAGAGGCGCCTTGATCCCGGAAATGCCGTCGGATCCCTTGGTGAGCCAGCGTTCGTTCAATGCAACGAGCCGGATCACCTCGGCAAAGCCGAGGGTGACGATGGCGAGATAGTCGTCGCGCAGCCGCAAGGTCGCGAATGTGACGACAAGCCCGACCACCGCGCCGACCGCGAGCGCTGCGGTCCAGCCGATGAGCACCGGCGCCCCTGCCCCGGTCGCCAGCGCGGAAGCATAGGCTCCGACCGCAAAGAACCCGGCGAGACCGAGATTGACCAGTCCGACGCCGCCCCAGATCAGGTTCAGGCTGAGCGCGAGCAGCGCGTAGATGCCGCAGAGCGTCAGGGTGAAGATGACATAGGACAACATCAGACCGCCCTCTCGCCCAGGATGCCGCGCGGGCGGAAGGTCAGCATGATCAGGATCGCGATGAAGCCGACGGCGGTGCGATAGGTTGCGGGCACCGCGATCAACGCCAGTTCCTCGGCGATGCCGAGCGCAAGCGCTCCAACCACAGCGCCAGGGATCGAGCCGAGCCCGCCGAGCACCGCTGCGGCGAAGACCGACAGCAACACGCGATAGCCGGTGAGCGGGTCGATCGAGGTATCGAGGCCGATCAGCACGCCGCCGACACCGGTGAGCCCCGCGCCCAGGAAGACGGTGACGATGGCGATCCGGGCCGGATCGATGCCCTTCAGCCGGGCGAGATCGGGATTGTCGGCGACTGCGCGCATGGCCTTGCCGAAGCGCGTATAGCGCAGGAAGGCAAACATCCCCGCCATGATCACGACCGCCAGCGCGAGGCTTTGCAGCTGCTGCGGGCCGATCCGCAGATCGCCGAAGCGCATGTCGCGCATCAGGGGCAGGTCATAGCCGCGCATGTCGTTGCCGAAGATGAAGCGGACGATATTCTCGAGCACGAGATTGAGCGCGATCGAGGCGATGGCGACGATGAGCGCCCCGTTCCCGCGCAGGCGGCTGAGCGCACTCTCCTCCGCGACCACGCCGACGGCTCCGGCGATTGCAAACGCAATCACGAGAGCCGGAATGATCGGCAGCCCCAGCACCACATTCGCCCACCATGCGGCAAAGGCACCAATGGTGGCATAGGATGCGATGGCGAAGTTGGGATAGCGCAGCACGGCGAAAATGGCCGAGAAGCCGACAGCCGGGACGGCGATCAGCGCCCCGGTCATCAGCCCGTTCATGAGCGCCTGCAGGAAAAGGGTCACGCGCGGGTCTTTCGGGATCAGGCGATCTTGATCAGGACGATCTTCCCGCCCTGGACCTGCTCGTAGCGGAACTTCGAGTCGCTGATATCGCCAGTCTCGGTGAAGTCGCACGGGCCGCTGGCGCCGTCATAGTCGACAGGCTGCTTGGCTGCGATCGCCTTCAGACCGTCAATGGCGTTGTCGATCTTGGCACCGCCCGGCGCCTGGCTGGCCTTGCGGATCGTATCCTTGATCGCCGTGCCGGAGGCATCGCCGGCCAGCGCGATCGCCATCAGAACCAGGTTGATCTGATCATAGATCTGCGTGGTGTAGGGATCGGGCGAAGGCACGCCGATCAACTTGACCAGGCGCTCATAGGCCTTCGAGCCTTCCGCCGACGAGGGCGAGATCGTGTAGGTCTTGTCGACGACATCGGCCGGAACGCTGTCGACCAGCTTCTGGTTCACCGAATAGCCGAAGGCGACTTTCAGGCCGCCGAAGCCGGCGCGGAACAGGTCCTTCAGCATCACGGCTGTGTCGGGCGTATAGCCGCCGAACACGACCGCGTCAGGCTTGAAGCGCAGCACCTCGTCGATCTCGGTGCGGTAGGCCGGCTTCTTGTCGTCATAGATCAGGGATGCCGTCTCGCCGCCGCCCTTCTTCACCGCCTCGGTGATGTTGTCGAACTGGCTCTTGGCGAAGGGCGTCTGCGGCGACAAGAAGAAGACGCGCTTGGCCTTCTCGGCGATGACGAACTCGCCGAACTTGCGGCCCTGCAGGGTCGTCGTCGGCTGCGTGCGGATCAGATAGCCCTGATGCGGCAACTGCGTGATCGAATCCGCGCCCGAGACGGTCGCAAGGAAGGTCTTCGATTCCCAGCAGAGCGGCGCGACCGCGGTCGTGACCGAGGAGGCCCAGGTGCCGAGAATGGCCGAGACCTTGTCGACGTCGATCAGCTTGCGCGCCGCACGGACGCCGGCTTCCGGATTGGTCTGATCGTCCTCCGAGATCAGCTCGATCTTGCGCCCGAGCACGCCACCTGCCGCATTAACCTCATCGATGACGGCCTTGACCGCCTTGACCATCACCGGGCCATAGGGACCGCCCGAGCCGGTCAACGGCGTCAGGGTGCCGATCCTGATCGGCGCGCCCTGGGCGAGCGCGAGCTTCGGTAGCGCGCCGATGCCGGCAAGCGCGGCGGCACCCGTCAGGAGCGTCCGGCGGTTCGTCATGAATTCGGCCATGGTGATCCCCTTATGTTTCTTGAACTGCGTCGGCGTCGGCTTCAGCCGCCCAGGAAGAGGCGGCGGATATCGGGGTCGGCGGCGAGGGCAGGTCCCGCCCCCTCTCGGCTGTTGCGTCCGGAAACGAGGACATAGCCCCGCGTCGAGATTTCAAGCGCCTCGAGCGCGTGCTGCTCGACCATCAGGATCGGCAACCCGCCCTTGTTCAGGGCGACGATCGCCTCGAACAGTTCATCAGCCGCCTTGGGCGAGAGCCCGGCGGTCGGCTCGTCGAGCAGCAGCAGGCTCGGCGCATTCATAAGCCCCATCGCCATCGCCAGGATCTGTCGCTGCCCGCCCGAGAGCGTACGCGCCAGCGCGCGCCGCTTGTCCGCCAGCATCGGATAGCGCTGGTACATCTCGTCGCTGCGCGTCCTGACGCCGCCAGGATCCTGGAAACCGCTGATCTCCAGATTCTCGGCAACCGTCATCGCTCCAAAGACATTGCGTTCCTGCGGTACGAAGCCGATGCCGGCCCGCGCCCGGCCAAGCGCATTCGCAGCCGTGATATCCGCGCCGTTCAGGCTGATCTGACCCTTGCGCGCCGCAACCAGCCCGGCGACGGTCTTGAGCAAGGTCGATTTACCGGCTCCGTTCGGCCCGATGATCGAAACGATCTCGCCTGGTGCAACTGTGAGCGACGTGCCCTTGAGAATTTCTTCGGCCGCGCCATAGCCGGCGACAACACCTTCGACCGAGAGCAGGGCGGCGCCCGCCGCGACGTTCAATGCCGCCTCCCGAGATAGGCTTCCTGCACTCGGATGTCGGCGGCAACCTCCTCGAACGACCCCTGGGTCAGGGTCCTGCCCTCGGCCATGACGACGACCGGTTGGCAGAGGCGCTTGATCAGCGCCATGTCGTGCTCGATCAGGCAGATCGTCAGGCCTTCACGGTTGAGCCCGACGAGATGCTCGGCGATCTCGTCGGCCAGGCTCGGATTGACGCCCGCCATCGGCTCGTCGAGCAGCAGGATCTTTGGCCTGGCCATCAGGGCTCGCCCGATCTCGACCAGTTTCTTCTGGCCGCCGGACAGCGCCGTGACCGGATTATCGAGCACGTGGTCGAGCTTCAGCCGGCGCGCAATCTCGAAGGCGCGCTCGGCCAGCTCGGCTTCGCGGCGGCGCGCGGCAGAAGAGCCGAATAACCCCGCGAGCAGATTCTCGCCGGGCTGATCCGCGCCATAGAGCATCAGATGTTGGAAGACGCTGAGCTTGGGGAAGCCCCGTGCCAGCTGAAAGGTCCGCACAAGCCCCGCCGCGACGAGTTCTTCCGGTGCCAGGCCCGTTGCATCCTTTGGCCCCAGCGCGACGGTGCCGCCCTTGGGCCGGTACAGTCCCGATACAGCATTGAACAAGGTCGACTTGCCGGCACCGTTGGGGCCGATCAGGCCGGTAAAGCTTCCGGCCGGCACGGCGAGATCAACACCGCGCAGCACATGCACGCCGTAGAAGTCGAGCTTCAGGCCCGTGACCGTCAGCAGCGGCGTCATGAAGCGTGTACCCCCGCAACGGGCCGGCGTGAGGGCGATGTCTGTGTCGGAAAGTGCTCGCGGACCTGAAGCTTCCAGAAATTCAGCATCTCGACGTAATAGGCGGGGTCCTTCCGCAGCACGGTCTGGGCGATCATGCCGCGCACCAGGCACATCGTGGCG